>NZ_JZRI01000037.1:0-16348 GCF_000952175.1 Pseudomonas sp. ES3-33
TGTGAGGCGTTGAGCTAACCAATACTAATTGCCCGTGAGGCTTGACCATATAACACCCAAGCAATTTGCTTGCTCTAACGAGCACCAGATTGCGGTGTGTGAAGACGAAATGAACCGAAAGTTCGACGCTTGCAAACACCGAAAGCTATCACATACCCAATTTGCTGAAGCGAGGCCAGCTGGCCGCGACTCAGTACCCGAATTTCTTGACGACCATAGAGCATTGGAACCACCTGATCCCATCCCGAACTCAGCAGTGAAACGATGCATCGCCGATGGCAGTGTGGGGTTTCCCCATGTGAGAGTAGGTCATTGTCAAGATTAAATTCCGAAACCCCTATCTGCGTATGCAGGTAGGGGTTTTGTTTTTGTCCGCAGGAAATCTTCGGCACTTTTTGGTAAGGTGCACCTCGTTTTTCAAGGAACTGCTAGCAACGCCTATGGACCGGCACTTCTTTTCATATCCATAGAGCTCCTGCAGAAATGCCCCAACCGATACCGATCAAAGACCACGAAAAAGAGACGCGCCTGGTCAACAGGAGACTCATGGCCTGCGCCTTGTTCGTTGCGGCGATCTCCTGCGCACTGGTTGTGCGCCTGTATGTGCTGCAAGTACTCGAATTCGACTACCACTCGACGATCTCGGAAAACAACCGCGTCCATGTCCTCCCGATCACCCCGACCCGTGGCTTGATCTACGACCGCAACGGCGTGGTGCTTGCGGACAACCGTCCCAGCTTCAACCTGACCATCACCCGTGAACGCGCCACAGACGTCAAAGACGAGCTGGATCAGGTGGTCAACCTCCTGCACCTTCCGATCGAGGATCGCGCGCTGTTCGACAAGGCTATGAAGCAGGTGCGGCACCCGTTCGTGCCGGTCACGTTGTTCTATGAGCTCACCGAAGAGCAGATCGCGGTGCTTGCAGTTAACGAGTTCCGCTTGCCGGGCATCGATGTGGAACCACAGTTTGTTCGCCATTACCCGATGGGCGCCCATTTCGCACATTCCATCGGCTATGTGGGACGAATCAACGAGAAAGAGTCCAAGGTGCTCGATACGGTTGAATACCGTGGCGCCCAGTCGATCGGTAAAACCGGCATCGAAAAATTCTACGAGTCGCAGCTGCACGGCCACGTAGGCTATGAAGAAGTCGAAACCAATGCCCAGGGCCGGGTGTTGCGGGTGCTCAAGCACACCGATCCGATCCCCGGCAAAAACATCGTGCTCAGCCTTGACGTCAAACTGCAGGAAGCTGCCGAGCAAGCATTGGGAGACCGCCGCGGCTCCGTGGTAGCACTTGATCCGGCAACCGGCGAAGTGCTGGCGATGGTCAGCAAACCCAGCTTCGATCCCAACCTGTTTGTCACCGGCATCAGCTTCAAGGAATATGCCGCGCTGCACGACTCTATCGACCGGCCGCTGTTCAACCGCGTGCTACGCGGTCTCTACGCCCCCGGCTCAACCATCAAGCCTGAAGTGGCCATCGCAGGCCTTGATGCCGGTGTAGTCACCCCCCAGACCCGCGTCTTCGACCCCGGCTACTATCAGCTCCCGGACTTCGATCACAAGTACCGCAACTGGAATCACAGCGGTGACGGCTGGGTCGATATGGACGCAGCGATCATGCGTTCCAACGATACGTATTTCTACGACCTGGCCCACAAGCTGGGCATTGATCGCCTGCACGACTACATGGCCATGTTCGGGCTTGGCGAAAAGGTCTCGCTGGACATGTTCGAAGAGTCTGCCGGCCTGATGCCCTCCCAGGCGTGGAAGCGCGCTACGCGTCGCCAGCCCTGGTTCCCGGGCGAGACAGTGATCCTCGGCATCGGCCAGGGCTATATGCAGGTCACGCCACTGCAACTGGCTCAGGCCACCGCCTTGATCGCCAACAAAGGCGTGTGGAACCGGCCACATCTGGCCAGAACCGTAGACGGTGTCGCCCCGGTAGACGAACACCCGATGCCGAATATCCTGCTCAAGGATCCCCGGGACTGGGAGCAGGTCAACCACGGCATGCAGATGGTCATGCACGACGCTCGAGGGATTGCCCGAGCGGCCGCGCAGGGCGCGCAATACCGCATCGCCGGCAAGAGCGGTACCGCGCAGGTGGTCGCCATCAAGCAAGGCGAGCGCTACAACCGGGCGAAGACGCTGGAACGCAACCGCGACAATGCCTTGTTCGTCGGCTTCGCCCCAGCCGAGCACCCGAAGATTGTCATCTCGGTAATGATTGAAAACGGTGAAGCCGGTGGTCGCGTCGCCGGCCCGGTGGTGCGGCAGATCATGGACGCCTGGTTACTCGATCAGGAGGGCCATCTCAAGCCGCAATACGCCACGCCGAGCAAGGCTCCCGGGGATCCTCACGTCTGACCAGGCACCGGACACCCCATATCGCCCTCCTGGCATTTCAAATAATTCTTGAAAGTCTCCACCCGTGCGCGGGTCAGCTCTGTTATGCAATTACCGTAGATCATTGGGTAAACGCTCCCACCTTCCACCCCCGAAGCTGAAAACTTGCACTCCGCATCCCGGAACCCAATCCACGAGCGCTGCGCGCCGATCAACAGCTTCTTGCGGTCCGGATCGCTCTTCAGCCGCCCGGTAATCTGCTGGTACAGCGCATTCAGTTCCTTGTCCGCTGCCTTGTTCTGCTGGGTGGCGCACTGGTTCATCGTCGCCTGGTCGGTGGCGTTATCGCAATCTGCGGCCAGGGCCAGGTGGGTAAACAGCAGGGGCGTCAGCGCCAGGAGAAAGCGTGAGTACATGGGAGTTCTCGCTATGACATCTTAAAGAGAAGGGCAGTGTAGCGAACCCCGGCGAAGTCGGTTACCGGTCGCGCAAAAGCCGCTGCGCTGCAGTCATTTCCCAGCCGAATGAGCGCCATGGGTTGATTACAGCATGCGCTTGGTACAACTTTAAGGTTGGTCTTGTGGTCTTACAGGCCTACTGTTCATTACAGGAGGTGACTTATGAACCCAGCATCAGATCGTATCCAAAGGAAAATCCTGCTCAGGACCCCGCGTTCGCAGGTCTGGCGCGTAATCGCCCATGCCGAAGCCTTCGGCCAGTGGTTTGGCGTGGCACTGGAGGGCAAGCGGTTTGTCGCCGGTGAGTGGACCCAGGGGCAGATCACTTACCCCGGTTATGAGCACCTGCTGTGGAACGTACTCGTGGAGCGAGTTGAGCCGGAGCGGGTGTTCTCGTTTCGCTGGCATCCCTACGCCGTGGAGCCGCACATCGATTATTCCCAGGAGCCGACCACCCTGGTGTTGTTCGAGCTGGAAGATATGGATGGCGGCACGTTGCTCAAGGTCACCGAGTCCGGCTTCGATCACATCCCCCAGGAGCGCCGTCTCAAGGCATTCCGCATGGACAGCCGGGGCTGGGATGAGCAGATGAACAATATCGAGGAATTCCTCAAAATCAGCCACAAGGCACCGCAACCCCAGCAAGAGTAGATGCCCGCAGGTTCTGGCACGGTTGAAGCGCCGGGCCCAGTTGGGTGATGCAGAACTGTCATCACCCCCGCGTCCCAGGCTTGCAGCTTTCAGCGAGGGGAGCGCCAAGGGTTCCCCGCTAGCAGCTATAGCGAATGTCCTACACGCTATGGTACTGATATCGTCTGTTAAATTTTGGATCCGATGCGTATTCTGACCCCATCAACCGAGACACAGGAAGTGCCTCGGGATCAGGGACGATCGACCATCAGCACGGAACGCTATCGACAGGGAGTCGACATGGTCTTGGGAAAACCCGCTTCGGCGGGTTTTTTTTCGTCTGTAAAAAACCGGCCGTTCGACGATGGGCGCCTCTGCGATCCCTGCGGGAGCGAGCTTGTTCCGGGCTGCGTTCCGACGATAACGCGGAAAGCCAGATACCCCGCGGCGTTCATTCATTTTTCGCGAGCAAGCTCGCTCCTACAATAAGAGGTTACAGCCTGGCGGCGGCCCGCTCGGTAATCCGCGTTCGCTGCTCAAGCGATGGCGCTGCACGGCGCCGGGCGTCTTCCAGCACTGCAGCCGGCGCAGTGTGCGGGCTGCCCGAAGCAAAGGGCGGCGCGGGAGCGTATTCCAGTTGCAACTGTACCAACTGCGCAGTGCCCTCATCGAACAGTTCCGCAGCCAGCGTCAGGGCAAAATCGATACCCGCCGTGATCCCGCCGCCGGTCAGCAGGTTGCCGTCGCGCACCACACGGTCCTGAACCGCGATAGCCCCCAAAGGCTTGAGCAATTCGTGATAGGCCCAGTGCGTGGTGGCGCGCTTGCCCTTGAGCAGGCCCGCCGCGCCGAGTACCAGGGAGCCGGTGCACACTGACGTCACATACCGTGCATTGGCGGCCTGGGCCTTGATGAACGCCAACGTCACCTCATCCTCCATCAATGGCCCGACGCCACTGCCGCCGGGGATGCAGATCACATCCAGAGCCGGGCAGTCCTCGAACGTCGTAGTCGGTTGCAAGACCAGCCCGGTGCTTGCGGTCACTGGCGCCAGGTCCTTCCAGACCAGATGCACCTGTACGTCCGGCAGGGACGCCAGCACGTCATAAGGCCCGGTCAGGTCCAATTGCTGGACCTGTGGGAACAACAGAAAACCAATCTGCAACGCCATGGTGATTTCTCATGAAGTGGGTGGACGGCTTCACTCTAGCCTCCTAGGATGTGGCGCATACGCCAATCAACCCACGAATTACGCCAATATGCCTAAAGTCATTCATGTGCTCGCGTTCCCCAAGGTGCAGTTGCTCGATGTCACCGGGCCGCTGCAAGTGTTTGCCTCGGCCAATGACATCGTGCGCCAGCAAGGCCTGCCAGCGCCCTACGCACCGACGGTGATCGCCAGCGGTGGCGGGGCGGTCATGTCCTCTGCCGGGTTGGCCATGCTAACTGAACCGCTCCCACAGTCGGCCAGCGACACTTTGATCATCGCCGGCGGCTGGGGCGTGTATGAAGCGGCTCAGGACCCTGCACTGGTGAGCTGGGTGCGCAGGCACGGAGCCCTTTGCCGGCGAGTGTCCTCGGTGTGCACCGGGGCTTTTCTGCTCGCCGCCAGTGGCTGGCTCGATGGCCGGCGGGTAGTCACTCACTGGACCCGTTGCGAACAGTTGGCGCAGCAGCATCCGTTGCTGCGGGTGGAGCCCAACCCGATCTTCATCAACGATGGCCCGGTGTGGACCTCGGCCGGCGTCACTGCCGGCATTGATCTGGCGCTGGCGATGGTCGAACAGGACCTCGGTCGCGAGATGGCCATGGAAGTGGCCCGCCAGCTGGTTGTATTTCTCAAGCGTCCCGGTGGCCAGTCGCAATTCAGCGTGACCTTGTCGTTGCAAAAAGAAGGTAACCGCTTTGACGAACTTCATGCCTGGATCAGCGAAAATCTTCCCCTGGACTTGGGGATTCCAACACTCGCCGCCCAGGCCGGCATGAGCGAACGCAGTTTCGTTCGCCACTACCGCGCCGACACCGGCCAGACCCCCGCCCGGGCGATTGATTCGATTCGAGTGGAAACGGCGCGCAGGTTGCTCAGCGACACCGGTGTGCCGATCAAGCGCGTGGCGATGCAATGCGGGTTCGGTAGCGAAGAGACCCTCAGGCGCAGTTTCCTGAGGGCGATGGGGGTCACTCCGCAAGCCTATCGGGAACGCTTTTGCATCAGCGCTGCAGCAGATCCAGTAATGCCCTGAGCGTGGCTTGGGGGGCTTCTTCGGGGTTTAGGCCTTCATCATGGCTGCCAATAATTCTTTTCGCCACTCAACTTGCGATCGAGAAAGCTTGCCGCACTGATCAACGCCAAATGGGTCAGGGCCTGCGGCGTGTTGCCCAGGTGCCGCCCTCGGGTGTCGAACTCTTCGGCATACAAACCCAGCGGATTGGCGTACCTGAGCAGCTGCTCGAACTCCAGATGCGCCTTCTCCACCTGGCCTGCACGGGCCAGGCATTCGACGTACCAGAACGAGCACGCTGCGAATGCACCTTCAGTGCCTTCCAGACCGTCAATTCCTGCATCCTCGTTACGATAGCGGTAGACCATGCCGTCACGCACCAGGGTTTTCTCGATAGCCTGCAGGGTTGATAGCCAGCGGGGATCCTTGGCGCTGACGAAACGCACCAGCGGCATCAATAACATCGAACCATCCAGGGCTGTGCCGCCGATATACTGGACGAAATGACCCCGCTCTTCATTCCAGAAATTGTCCCAGATGTCCGCATAAATGGCCTGTCGGGTCTCATCCCAGCGCGCAAAAGGCGCTGGCAGCGAGCGCTTGGACGCCAGGCGAATGGCCCGGTCCAGCGCAACCCAGCACATCAATCGCGAGTGCAGGAAATGATGCTGTTCGCCGCGCATCTCCCAAATGCCGACGTCCTTGTGCTGCCAGTTTTCACAGACCTGATCGACCACCTCAACCGCGTGCTTCCAGCCCTCGTGGGAGATCGCATCGCCGTACTTATTCACCAGGTACACCGCGTCCATCAGCTCGCCGAAGATGTCGAGTTGCACCTGGTCGTAAGCCTGATTGCCGATGCGCACCGGCGTTGCACCACCATGGCCGGCAAGGTGGGACAGCTCGGATTCCGGCAGTTCCTGACGGCCATCGACGGCGTAGAGAATGTTCAGCTTCATCGACTTGCCGCGGCAATCGCTGACCCGTCCACGGAGCCAGCCCATGTACGCATTGGCCTCTTCGACGAAACCCAGGCGCATGAACGCATAGACAGTGAACGAGGCGTCGCGGATCCAGGTGTAGCGATAGTCCCAGTTGCGCCCGCCGCCAGGTGTTTCCGGCAGGCCGAAGGTGGCGGCCGCAAGGATGGCGCCATGCTTGCGTGAAGTCAGCAGCTTCAGCGCCAGGGCCGAACGATTGACCATCTCCCGCCAGCGGCCTCGGTAATTGGACTGGCCGCTCCAGTCGCGCCAGAATTTCAGGGTGCGCTCCATGCACATGTCCGCCGCGCCCTGTTCAAAGCGCGGGTCATCCACGCCGCCGAGCATGAATTGCGCGCTCTGGTCCTGTTCCAGGCTGAATTGCGCTACGGCTGCGTTCGCGTCGATGCGCATCACCTGATCCGAGGACAGGCGCAGGGCAGGCTGGTCGGTCGCCTCGAACACCACGTCCTGATCAGCCATCTGCGCGCGAGTGCTGGCGCGGGCGTAATCGTGTCGCACAGCGCAGCGCATATGAAAGGTCGCCCGACCGCTGACAACGCGAACCCGGCGCATCAACACCGGCAGGTCGTCCTCGCTGTCGCCGATCGGCAACAGGTCAGTGACTTCGACCACCGCGTGGTCGCTCAACCAGCGGGTTTGCAGGACGTTAGTGTCCGGCAGGTAAATCTGCTCCCGACGCGCATCCGGCAAGTCCGGTGCCAGCTGGAAAATTCCGGCGTCGGGGGTGTCCAGCAGCGAGCAGAAGATCGACGGGCTGTCGAATTCCGGCCAGCAGAAAAAGTCCACGCTGCCTCGATCATTGACCAGTGCAGCGCTGCGCATGTCGCCGATGATGCCGTGGGCGTCGATAGCGCTTTGTCGTTCGGGATGATGATCAGCCATTGCCGCGAAACTCCGGATAGAGACTCATGCCGCCGTCGATGAACAGGGTGGTGCCGACGATGTAGTCAGAGGCATCGGAGGCGAGAAAGACCACTGCATTGGCAATGTCCTCGACGTCACCGATGCGGCCATAGGGAATAAGTTTGAGCAGTTCCTGTGCAGCGGCGCCCTCAGTAGCTGCCTGGTTGATAGCGGTACGAATCGCGCCCGGGGCGATGCCGTTGATGCGGATGCGCTGGTGGCTGACTTCCTGGGCGAGGCTCTGCATCAGCATGTCGACGCCACCTTTGGAGGCGGCGTAATTGACATGGCCGGCCCAGGGAATGCGCTGGTGCACCGAACTCATGTGAATGATTTTTCCGGCGGCCCGGGACACGCCTTCGCGAATGCCCTGTCGATTGAAAATTCGCAGGGCGGCGCGGGCACACAGGAACTGGCCGGTAAGATTCACGCCGATCACCTGGTTCCAGTCCGCGAGGCTCATGTCTACTGCCGAGGAGTCTTTCTGCAGGCCCGAATTGGCCACCAGGATATCCAGCGAGCCGAAGGCTTCGAGGGTTTGTGCGAACAGTCGTTCGACGTCTTCCTCCTTGGCAACGTCCGCGCCGATGGCGATGGCGCGACCGCCTTGCGCGTTGATCTGCCGGGCGAGTTCTTCAGCCGGGGCGGCCTGGGAGTTATAGTTGAGCACCACGGCAGCACCGGCAGCGGCCAGGGCCTTGGCGGCGCCGGCACCGATGCCGGAGCTGGCGCCGGTGATGAGGGCGACCTGTTGGTTCAGGGATATCAGCATAGGGTTAGCGCCTTGAGTTGAGGGCCTTATCAGCTGACTGGTTTCGGACTTCAAGAGTTCACCAGCAGATCAAAAGATCGGACGATCTTTTGATCCTGGGGCCTTAACATTCAATCAACAATTCAGCGCTTTCCCCGCCCCCCGCCTTATGGCAATTTGCACTCCCTTCCAGAGACAGTCAGACCATGGCAAATCCCTACCGCGAACTGTTCAGGGCCCCAGGCAGCAGAGCCTTCGTGTTGGCCGGGATGATCGCGCGCATGCCGATTTCCATGACCGGCATCGGATTGATCACCATGCTCTCGCAGTTACAGGGGGGCTATGGCCTGGCTGGGGCGGTGGCGGCGACTTTTGCCCTGGCCACTGCCTTTTGCGCACCACAGGTTTCCCGTCTGGTGGACCGTTTCGGCCAGCGCCGCATCCTCCCGGTGTCGGCGCTGATCGGTGGCGGCGCGCTGCTGATGGTGCTGCTCTGCACTCGACTGCAGGCCCCGCACTGGACACTGTTCCTGTTCGCGGCGCTGGCCGGTTGCATGCCCAGCATGTCGGCCATGGTGCGGGCACGCTGGACCGAGGTGTACCGCGGCAAGCCTGAGCTGCAAACCGCCTATGCACTGGAGTCGGTGCTCGATGAAGTGTGCTTTATCGTCGGGCCCCCCTTGTCGGTGGGATTATGCGTGGTGGTCTTCCCTGAAGCCGGGCCGCTGGCGGCGTTGCTGATGTTGGCGATCGGCGTGACTGCATTTGTCCTGCAGAGGGCGACCGAACCTGCGATTCATCCCCACGAAGCGCACCACCAGGGCTCGATCATTCGCTCCGGCGAGCTGCGGTTGCTGGTGTTGCTGATGGTTGCCATGGGCACTATTGTCGGCGTGATCGATGTGGTCAGCGTGGCGTTTGCCCGGTATCAGGGCCAGCCGGCGACGGCGAGTATTGTGCTCTCGGTGTACGCCATCGGCTCGTGCATGGCGGGGCTCGCGTTCGGCGCACTGCGTTCGAAAGTGCCGCTGCCGCGACTGTTCCTCTACGGCGGCGTGGCGACGGCGGTGACGACCTTGCCGTTGTTGCTGGCGACCAACATCCTCGGCCTGTCCCTGGCGGTATTCGTCGCCGGGCTGTTCTTCGCCCCGACCCTGATCGTCGCCATGGCTCTGGTTGAGCAGATCGTGCCCCCGGCGAAGCTGACCGAAGGCCTGACCTGGCTGGTCACCGGCTTGAGCATCGGCGTGGCCATTGGTGCGGCCAGTTCGGGTTGGCTGGTGGACGCATTTGGCGCACCCAGCGGGTTCTGGGTGGCGATTGCGGCTGGCGCCGTGGTGCTGGGCTCGGCCATCCAGAGCTTCCGCAAATTGTAGGCGCGAGCTTGCTCGCGATGGCTAGCCGACTAATTCACCGCCCGCCTCATACGTTCTCCAACCAGACAACTATCGAGGTGAGCCCGGTGACCCAGCTGACATTGCTGTGCCTGCCCTATTCAGGCGCGAGCGCCATGGTTTACAGCCGCTGGCGGCGCAAGCTGCCGGAGTGGATCAAGCTGCAACCGGTGGAACTGCCGGGACGCGGTGCACGGTTTGGCGAGCCGCTGCACACCGACATGCGCCGCCTGGCGCGGCAATTGGCCGAGGAACAACTGGTTACTCTCAAGGCTCCGTATGCCTTGTTCGGCCACAGCCTCGGCGCGCTGCTGGCCTGTGAAATGGCCCATGCCTTGCGTTCGCTGGGTAGCCCGGAACCCGTAGCGCTGTTCGCTTCGGGCACCGCCGCACCGACGATGCGCGCCGACTACGACCGGGGTTTCGCCGAGCCCAAATCCGATGCCGAGCTGATTGAGCAACTGCGCAGCCTCAACGGCACCAGCGAGGAAGTCCTGGCCAACGCAGAGTTGATGAGCCTGACCTTGCCGGTGCTGCGCGCCGACTTCCTGCTGTGCGGCCGCTTCGAACCTGTCGAGCGTGCGCCGCTCAAGTGTGCGGTGCATGTCCTCGGTGGCAAGGCCGATCGCGCCAGCACCGAACAGTTGATTGGCTGGAGCAGGGAAACCTGCGGTAGTTTCTCGGTGGACATGCTTGCCGGTGGCCATTTCTTCATCCATGAACACGAGGCCAAGGTGCTGAAGCTGATCAAGGATCAACTCGACATCCACCACCGCCGACACGCCATCGTCGCCAGCGTCTGATGCAACGCCTTTGTGGGAGCGGACAAGCCCGCTTCCACATTTTGGTTTGCCGCGCAGCCACTTTCCTCATCAAATCTCGTCTCTCTGATAGTTATTCTCATTCGCTAATTTTTCCGGTCTGCATTCGTTTTATAGGGACGACGTGCCTTTGTGCTTCCCGCCACTGATCCGGATACCAAGAAATGAACGCTGAAGACTCCTTGAAACTTGCTCGCCGGTTTATCGGGTTGCCCCTGGAAAAGCGCCAGATGTTCCTCGCGGCCTTGGACAAGGAAGGTGTTGATTTCGCCCGGTTCCCGATTCCTGCCGGCGTCGAAGCCGAAGATCGCCAGGCGCTGTCCTACGCCCAGCAACGCATGTGGTTTCTCTGGCAATTGGATCCCCTCAGTGGCGCCTACAACCTGCCGGGGGCGGTGCGTCTGAGCGGGCATTTGGACCTGGGCGCACTGGAGCAGGCCTTCGCCAGTCTGGTGGCGCGTCACGCAACCCTGCGCACCCTGTTCCAGCGCCAGGCCGATGACAGCTTGCGGCAAGTACCTGGCTCTGCGTCGCTGGCCATCGATCAGGTCGACTTCAGCCATTTATCCGCCGATGAGCGAGAACTCGCCGTCGCGAACGCCGCCGGGCAGCAGTCGCAATTACCCTTCGATCTATCCAGCGGCCCATTGCTGCGAGTCACCTTGCTCAAGCTCGCAGCACAGGAACACGTCCTGCTGCTGACCCTGCACCACATCGTGTCCGACGGCTGGTCGATGAACGTGCTGATCGACGAATTCATCCGCTGCTACGACGCCTTTGAAGCCGGCGTACAGCCGCAACTGCCGCCATTGCCGATCCAGTACAGCGACTACGCCTTGTGGCAGCGGCGCTGGCTGGAAGCGGGCGAGCAGGCGCGGCAGCTCGCCTACTGGCAGGCGCAACTGGGCAATGAACACCCGGTGCTGGAGCTGCCCACCGACCATCCGCGCCCGGCGCTGCCCAGCCATCGCGGCACCCGTTACGAGTTCGCGATCGACCCGCAACTGGCCGAGCAACTGCGAACCACGGCCCAGCAACACAACATCACCCTGTTCATGCTTCTGCTGGGCGCCTTTAACGCGCTGCTGCATCGCTACACCGGGCAGACCGACATCCGCGTCGGCGTGCCGATTGCCAACCGCAATCGCGCCGAGATCGAAGGCCTGATCGGCTTCTTCGTCAATACCCAGGTACTGCGCACCCAACTGGACGGTCAGACCCGGGTCGACGACTTGCTGCGCGCCATCAAGGAAACCGCCCTCGGCGCCCAGGCCCACCAGGACCTGCCGTTCGAGCGCCTGGTCGAAGCGCTCAAGCTCGAGCGTAGCCTTAGTCACACACCGCTGTTCCAGGTGATGTACAACCACCAGCCGCAGGTCGCAGACATCTCCACCGTCAGCACTGCGTCCGGCCTGGCTCTGGGGGTGATCGAGTGGGAAGGGCGCACCACCCAGTTCGACCTGACCCTCGACACTTATGAACTCAACAGCAATGAAACGCACGGCAGATTGCATGCTGCGCTGACCTACGCCAACGACCTGTTCGACGCCCCGACTATCGCGCGCATGGCGCAGCACTGGACGCGTTTGCTGCAGGGCATGGTCAGCGATTGCCGGCAGCGCATCAGTGAATTGCCAATGCTGGAAACCACTGAATACCAGCGCATCGTGCATGACTGGAATCGCGCTGACGAAGCATTCGCGCAAGAGCTGTGCGTTCACGAACTGATTAGCCGGCAAGTCGCGGCAGACCCCGGCGCATTGGCAGTGACCTTCGCCACCCGGCAACTGACCTACGCCCAACTCGATGCCCAGGCCAACCGCCTGGCTCACAGGTTGATCGCCCTGGGCGTTGGCCCGGAAGTGCGTGTCGGCGTGGCCATGCAACGTTCCGAGAACTTGCTGGTCGCGCTGCTCGCCGTACTCAAGAGCGGTGCCGCCTATGTGCCGCTGGACCCGGATTACCCGACCGAACGCGTCGCCTACATGCTTGAAGACAGCCGCGCCCTGGTGTTGCTGACGGAGCCATCGGTTGCGGCGACATTGGCCGTATCCACCGACACCCAAGTGCTGCTCATGGACGATTTGCAAGTCGCCGACTACCCGACCAGCGCCCCGGTCACCCGCGTCACGCCGGACAACCTGGCCTACGTGATCTACACCTCCGGCTCCACAGGCAAACCCAAAGGCGTCGCCATCACCCACCGCAACGTGCTGGCGCTGATCGACTGGTCGAAATCGGTCTACAGCCACGCAGATATTCAGGGCGTACTGGCGTCGACCTCGGTGTGCTTCGACCTGTCAGTCTGGGAGCTGTTCGTGACCCTGGCCAACGGCGGCTCGCTGATCATTGCCCGTAACGCCCTGGAACTGCCGCAACTCCCGGCCCGTGATCAGGTGCGCCTGATCAACACTGTACCGTCGGCCATCAATGCCTTGCAGCGCGAGGGGCAGATTCCGTCGAGCGTGCGCATCATCAACCTCGCGGGCGAACCGCTGAAGCAAAGCCTGGTCGAGGCGCTGTACCAGCAACCGGGCGTGGAGCACGTATACGATCTGTACGGCCCGTCTGAAGACACCACCTATTCCACCTGGACTCGCCGTGAGGCGGGTGGCCGCGCGAACATCGGCCGACCGCTCAAGCACAGCGCCAGCTATTTGCTGGACGCCGACCTGCAACCCGTGCCGCAAGGGGTATCCGCCGAGCTGTACGTGTGCGGCGCAGGCATCACCCGTGGTTACCTCTTACGCCCGGGCATGACCGCCGAAAAGTACGTGCCCAACCCGTTCGCCAGCAACGGCGAGCGCCTGTACCGCACCGGCGACCTGACCCGCTATCAGGCCGATGGTGCGCTGCAATACGTCGGGCGCATCGACCATCAGGTCAAGGTGCGGGGCTTTCGTATCGAGCTGGGAGAAATCGAAGCGCGGCTGTTGCAGCAAACATCCGTCCGCGAGTTGGCCGTGCTGGCGCAAGACGGTGTCAACGGGCAGCAACTGGTCGCCTATATCGTGCCCGGCGATTCGGCGTTGCTGGATGACCTCGATGCCCAAGCTAAACTGCGTGAATGCCTCAAGACCGCGCTGCGCCAGCATCTGCCGGACTACATGGTCCCGGCGTTCCTGCTGTTCCTCGCACAACTGCCGCTGACGCCCAACGGCAAGCTCGACCGCAAGGCCTTGCCGGCCGTCGATGGCTCGCAACAACAGCGCGAGCACGTAGCGCCGCGCACGGTCATGGAAAAGTCCCTCGCGGCGATCTGGCAGGACGTGTTGGCTCTCGACAGCGTCGGTCTGGAAGACAACTTCTTCGAACTGGGCGGCGACTCCATCGTTTCCATGCAAGTGGTCAGCCGCGCGCGGCAGGCCGGCATCGTGCTGAGCCCCAAGGATCTGTTCCAGCACCAGACGGTTCGCAGCCTGGCCCAGGCCGCCCGCAGCGGCGAGCGGCCGCTGATTGACCAGGGGCCGGCAAGTGGCGCGGTGGCGTTGGCGCCGGTGCAACAGGGGTTTTTCGACCAGGCGATCCCTGAGCGGCAACACTGGAACCAGTCACTGCTGCTGGTGCCGCGCGAGGCGTTGAACGTCGAGGCGCTGCAGCGTGCGCTTGAGCAATTGCTGAGCCATCACGACAGCTTGCGCCTGCGTTATGCACAGACCGCCGAAGGCTGGCAGCAGACCTACTCGGCAGCGACCACTGAATCGGTATTATGGCAACGTCAGGCGCAGTCGGTCGAAGCGCTCAACGCTGTGTGCGATGAAGCCCAACGCAGTCTGGATTTACACCAAGGGCCGCTGATGCGCGCGCTGTTGGTGGCAATGGCCGATGGCACCCAGCGTTTGCTGCTGGTCATCCATCACCTGGCGGTGGACGGCGTTTCATGGCGCGTGCTGCTGGAAGACCTGCAGCAGTTCTACAGCGCCAGCGCCAGGAAGCTGGCGAAAACCAGCACTTATCAGCGCTGGGTTGCGCGCCTGCAAGATCATCTGCCAGCGTTTGAAAGCAGCCTGCCTTACTGGCAAAGCCAGTTGCGTGAGGCTGCGAACGATTTGCCGTGCGAGCGTCCAGCCGGGGTCCTGCAAAACCGCTTCGAACAAAAACTCGAGATCAGGCTCGACACCGAACAGACCCGCAAGCTGCTGCAACACGCACCGGCGGCGTATCGCACTCAGGTCAACGACCTGCTGCTGACGGCGCTGGCACGGGCGGTTTGTCGCTGGAGCGGGCAGGGCAGCACGCTGGTTCAGCTCGAAGGCCATGGTCGCGAAGACCTGTTCGACAATATCGACCTGACGCGCACAGTGGGTTGGTTCACCAGCCTGTTCCCGGTCAACCTGGTGCCGTCGCAAGACCTCGGCGCGTCGATCAAATCCATCAAGGAACAACTGCGTGCCGTGCCGGACAAAGGCCTGGGTTACGGCGCGCTGCGCTACCTCGGCGCCCAAGGGATTCGCGCAGAACTGGCGGCACTGCCGCAACCGCGCATCACCTTCAACTATCTGGGGCAGTTCGACCGCCAGTTCGACGATGCCGCGATGTTTTTGCCCTCCACTGAAGGCAGTGGTGTGGCCCAGGATCCATCGGCGCCCCTGGGCAACTGGCTGACCGTTGAAGGCCAGGTGTACGGCGGTGAGCTGGCGCTGAGCTGGGGCTTCAGTCGCGAAATGTTCGACACGGCGACGGTCCAGCGCCTGGCGGACGAATACGCACTTGAGCTCAACGCGCTGATCGAACACTGCTGCGGCGTTGAAGCGCCCCAGGCCACTCCCTCGGATTTCCCGCTGGCGCGCATCAGCCAGGCGCAACTCGACGGCTTGTCGATCGCGACGCTCGAAGACCTGTATCCGTTATCGCCCATGCAGCAGGGCATGCTGTTCCACACCCTGTATGAACCGCAGGTCGGTGCCTACATCAGCCAGTTGCGCCTGGACATTCAGGGCCTCGACCCGCAGCGATTCGCCCAAGCCTGGCAGGCTGCGCTGACCCGGCACGACATCCTGCGCAGCAGCTTCCATTGGCAGGGCCTCGACAGCGCGCATCAAGCGATTGTCCGTCAGGTCGCCTTGCCGCTTGAGGTGCTGGACGCGACTGACACCGATGCCCTGGCCGACGCCGAACGTGCTCAAGGTTTTGAGCTGGGCAGCGCGCCGTTGTTTCGCTTGAAACTCGTGCAGACGGGCGACCAGGACTGGCACCTGATCTATACCAGCCACCATATTTTGATGGACGGCTGGAGCAACGCGCAGCTGCTGGCCGAAGTGATCCAGCACTACGCCGCTGGCCCTTCTAGCCCAGCAGCGGCGGGGCAAAACCGTGGGCAATACCGCCACTACCTGAGCTGGCTGCAGCAACGGTCCGCCGTGGCGGGCGAGCACTTCTGGAAGGCCGCGCTGGCACCTTTGCAAGCGCCGACGTTGCTGGCCGACGCCCTGGGCCCGGCGGTGGGAGCCGAAGGTAGCGAGGACCACCGCGTTGCCCTCGACGGCCCTGCGACCCAACGTCTGGCCGAGTTCGTCCGCCAGCAGAAGGTCACCCTCAACACCTTGCTGCAAGCCGCCTGGAGCCTGTTGTTGCAGCGTTATACCGGCCAGGATTGCGTGGTATTCGGGGCCACGGTCGCCGGTCGTTCCGCGCCATTGCCGGGGATCGAAGAACAGCTCGGGCTGTTTATCAACACGCTGCCGCTGGTCTGCGCGATGAAGCCTGATTGCACCGTCAGCCAATGGCTGGGTGAGCTGCAAGAGATGAACCTGGCCATGCGCGAGTACGAGCATGTGCCGCTCTACGACATCTGTCTCTTATACACATCT
>NZ_JZRI01000038.1:0-35780 GCF_000952175.1 Pseudomonas sp. ES3-33
GGTGTTTGATTCGGGGGGATTGGGGCTGTGTTTGATCATTGTGAAACTCCAAGTGATATTTGGAGCTGCCATCGATCGCCGCGACGCAATCGAAGGTGGCAGCTGTGCGCAGGTTCGCGGACCGAGGCACTTGGAAACCCGGCATACCCGAAGGTATCCCACGCACAGCCACCATAAGACCCACGACAAATACCGAAGTATCGTCGATGGGGCGGGTGATTATGCACCAAGTAAGCTGATTCGGGCCGCGACGCCCGGTTGCTGAGATTCAGCGACGACAAATCATATCTGCTGGACTTCCGAAACAACAACCGACACAACCTGTAGGAATTTTCCCCAGCCCACTCTGGGTATGCAGGACGTGCACTTATTTCCTCAGCGCCACCCCGGTCAACTGTAGGAGCGAGCTTGCTCGCGATGGTCGTGAACGATAACGCTGGCAGCCTGACATGCCCGCGGCGTTCTCGGGTTTATCGCGAGCAAGCTCGCTCCTACAGTGGGTTCGTATAGGCCACCGTCCTTCTGGCAATCGTTAACCGTCGCCATCACCAGCAAACCGGTCCATGACTCAAAGCTGGTAACTGAAGCTGATGCTGTAGCGCGGCTTGCGGTTGAAGGTATCCAGTGCTTGCTCGGACATCGGCTTGGCGGCTTCCAGGGCGATGTTGTAGTACTTGGCATCGCCAAACCGCAACCCGATGGCGCCCGAGGACAGATTATTGCCCTGCACCGGCAGCTTGTTAAACCAGGTCTTGGAGCGATCCAGGACGACGTAGGGCTGCAGGATTTTTACCCAGCTCCAGTCGCGGTTGAAGCTGTAGTTGACCTCGTACGCGATGCCCCAACCCTTGTCGCCCGACGCCTGATCGTCGGGATAGCCGCGGCCGAAATTCTGCCCGCCGAATACCGCGCGTTCGCTGTCGGGCAGGGTGTCTTCACTCCAGTAGAGCGCGGCCGAAAGCACCCCCTGCCAGTTGTCGAAAAACCGGTCGCTCTGCACGCCGGATAAACGCAGACGGAAGAAGTCCAGGTCGAGGTCGGTGTTGTTGGTATCGGCCCCCATGCCATCGATGCCCTGATAAACCCCGCCACTGAGGATCCGCAATTGTTTGGCATCGGCCTTGCGCCAGTCACCTTCAAAAGCGAGGGCGCGCACGTCGCTGTTGATGTCGACGCTCAATGGAAAGCCGACCACCTTGTAGCGGGTCTTGTCATTGACCGCGTACACCCTTGAGCTGACGCTGAGTTGTTCGTTGGGTGACGCGATGAGTGGGTGGCTCAAGCCGACGGAGTAACGGTCATTCTCCCGGTGAGGTTTGAGCTCCAGGCCATTATCGGTCAGCACGTTGGTGCCAGGGTCGGCGCGGTAGCGTGAGGCGGAGAGCGCCAGCTGCGTGCCCTCGGCATTCAGAAACTGGTTGTAGTCCAGGCGGTAGTACTGCTCGTGATCTTCCCCTGGTGGAAACAGGCCGCTGAGGCTCAGTTGCTCGCCCATGGAAGTCTGGGAGTTGCTGCTGAGGCCGAGCAGGGCCTGGGTGCCGTTGCGGCTGCTTTCTGTGGCGCTCAGGGTGCTGGTGAAGGGTTTGCGACTCGCCTGGGCGACCAGGTAGGCCGCACCGTCGGTGGTGCCCGGTGGCGGCACCTGCGCCTGCAGGGTCACCCCGGGAATTCGACTCATGAGCGTGGTGTAGCGCTCGAAGGTCTTGCGCGTCAGCGGGCGTTCGGCCTGCAGCTTGGCCACCAGCTTGTCGAGCAGGCCCTTGACCCGCCCGACGTCGCCCTGCAACTGGTAATCCTCGATATAGCCTTCCACCAACACCACCCGCGCCACGCCATTGTCGAACGTCTGTTGCGGCAGGAAGGCATAGGACAGCAGGTAACCTTCCTGCTGGTAGCGGCGGGTAATGCTGCGGGTTGCTTCGATCAGGTCGGCGAGGCTGGTTTCCTGGCCGATCAGGGGTTGGTAAAGCGTGGCCAGTTCGCTGAGGGGGTAGACGGTTCCGCCTTCGATCTGCACGGTTCTGAGCTTGATTCGGGTGTTCATCATCAGCGGCTGGGCCTGGGTGGCGCCGGGTTCCGGCACCGAGAGCGGCGCAGTGCTGGGGCGGTAAGCATCGGCGGGCAGGGTGGGTACCGGCAGGTTGCGCGTGGTTTCGTTGCTGTTGAGGAAGCTGGGAAGGGTGTCGGCGAGGGCGCAGGTACTGACGGTCAGAGCTAGCAAGGAAGCCAAAAGGCGCATAGGACACTCCATGTTCAAGTTACAACTTCGCCTGGATCATCATGTTCAAAAGAAAAAGCGGAAGACTCTTTCGAATCTTCCGCCTTCAACCAAGCGTAGGCGCTGTAGATAAGGCCGTCGAATCGGCCAGGTGCAAAAACTAACGGTTCTTGCCACTCAGCTTGCCGGTGAGGCCGCCCAGCAAGCCACCCAGCCCCCCGGTGGCGCCGCCCTCGCCAGGCGCTCCGTTCACCAGGCCGCCTACGGCACCGACGGTGCTGCCCACCGTGGTGACTGTGTTGCCGACCGCCGCCACGACCGGGTTTGGCGTGCTGGTGGCGATCGCTGTACCCAGATTACTGACCGCACCACCCACCTGATTGGTCAGGCCGTTGACGGGTGCCCCAAGGCCTGTCGCTGCGCCGACGTTCTGGGTCAGGCCCGTGACGGCGGTAGTGACCGGATTCAGGCCAGCGCCCACCGCGGTGCCAAGGTTCGCCAAGGGCGCGGTAGCTGCCGTATTGGCGACGCCGGAGCCGCCCAGTACGGTGTTAACCGACGCAACCAGATTGCCCGCTGCCCCGGCCGTTACACCGCCTGCACTGACCACGCCACTGGTGCTGCCAGCGTTAAGCCCGCTGCCGACATTGACCACCGCGCCGCCGACGGTCTGCAGCAGACCTGTGCCGCCCAAGGCGCCACCCAGACCTCCACCCAGGCCGCCACCCGCGCCTGAACCACTGCCATTGGACACCAGCCCGCCAGCTTTGCCGACCGCCGTGCCGGTGTTGCTCAGTGCGCCGCCGACGGTGTTGGTCAGGGCATTGCCCTTACCGGCCAGGGTAACTTTGTCGCCAACGCCATTCACGGTGCTGCCGACTTTGTTCACGAGGCCCTTGAGTGGATCACCGAGCCCGGTGGCGTCGCCAATCTTGTCAGTGGTGGTCTCGACCATGGCAATCACCGGCACGAGTTTGCTGCCGACTTCCTTGGTCACTGTCCCCAAGGGGCCGGTAGTGGTGGCAGTGCTCAGGGTATCGCCGAGCATGGTGACTTTTTCGCCAACGCCGTCCAGCACGGGGGCGACTTTGGTGACGACCCCGCCCACCACAGGAATGCTGCTGGTGGCCGTGGCGAGTTTGCCGCTGACGTCCGAGACGCCATTACCGACATCCTGCACCACGCCGCCCACCGATGCCGCCGTGACGCCCAGCCCATTGGGGTCGGTGTCCAGCTTGCCGATGCCGTTGGCGACGCCATTACCCAGGGTGCTGACGACATTGCCGGTGGTGTTGACTGCACTTTGCACCACACCGCCGACCACGGGCACGGTGCCCAGGCTGTCGCCTACCTGGCCGACGCCATCGCCTACGCCACTGACGGTTTTGCCGACGTCCTGGACCAGGGTGGTGGTCACCAGCGGAGTGACGCCCGGGTTGGTTGGATTGGTGGGGTCGGTCGGATCTGTGGGGTTGGTCGGGTTGGTCGGGTCAATGGTGCCGCCGCCAGTGCCACCGTTACCGCCTGTGCCTCCGGTGCCACCCGTGCCCGCAGTATTGTCGCCACCGGTGCCGCCAGTTCCACCCGTTCCGCCAGTGCCTGCGGTGCCGTCACCTGCGCCACCGGTGCCACCTGCGCCTGTTCCGCCCGAGTCTCCGGAACCGCCCGTTCCCGCGTCGGCAGTGCTGTCGGGGGATGAGCTGTCGGAGCTGCTGTGATGACCGCCGCCGCCACTGCTGCAGCCGGTCAGGCCGAGGGACAGGGCGAGCGCCATGGCGATTGCTGATTTGCACCAAACTTGGGTTTTCATGAGAGGTATTCCTTGCACCTGTTACAACGTTCGCTGTCTTCGATGGCTTGCTGGTTTCTGTTGCCAGCAATGCCTTCGTCCGTTGTAGACATAACAGTCGCAAGAGGGCGCCAATACCATTCTCCAGTTGGTATTAACGCCTTGTGTAAGGGGGGCTGACAGGTGAAAAGTTATCCGCAGAATCAACGGCTTAGTATGGCTTTGAATGATTCATAAACTTTGGATATATATACAATTTGAATCACTGTGCGAGAGCAAAGCTTGCCCCGGCCGGCGTTCCGACTATGGCGATCTCCAAGGCGCTCAAGCAATCGGCGCCCAATGCCCCACCATATGCTCCAGGTCACCCGCCCCCAGCAGTTGAAAGTCCCCGCTCGATCCTGCCGCACTGGCCATCAACGTCACCTCACTGGGCAATCGCACCGGCTTCAGGAATTGCACGGCAATGTCCACATTGGCCGTGGGCAAATGATCGGCGAGCGCCGCCAGGGTCCTGGCCTTGTTCCACAACCCATGGGCGATCGCAGTGGGGAAGCCGAACAGCTTGGCGCTCACGGCACTCAGGTGGATCGGGTTGTAGTCCCCGGAGACCTTGGCGTACTGCCGGCCAATGTCCGCCGGGGCTTGCCACTGCGCAACCTGGGTCATCGGCAACATCGGCGCGAGCACTTCCTCCGCCGCTTCGCCCTGCAGCTTGACGCCGCGACACAGCATCCGGCTTTCGGCCTCCCATAGCGCGCCGAGTTGATCGTCCAGGGTCGTTATCAGGTCGAAGGTTGCACCTTTGGCGTGGGGCTGCAGGTTCTGCACCCGCACGCTGACCCGCACCCGGCCCACGCCGCCCATCGGGCGCAGGACGCGAATGCGATTACTCAAATGGATGAGACCGAGCAACGGAAAAGGAAACTCCCTGGCCGTCAGCAGTTGCATCTGCAAGGCAAACGCGAGTACGTGGGGATAGGTGGGTGGAAGCAAGGCATTGTCGGCGAAGCCGCAGACTTTGCGGTAGGCCACAAGGCGCCCGGAATCGACATCGACCCCGGTACGCAGCCCGGAATCAGGCAGGGTAGTGCCCGTAATTTTGCGGCGAGTGGCGGCCTTGACGTACAGGTCGGCCAGGCTCGGCTCGCGATCGAGGGTGTGCCAGTCGGTCGTCATGTCTAGGCCCCCAAAACGCTTTGTCCGCAGACCCGCAAGGCCTGTCCGGTGAAGGCGCCCGTGCCGGGCTGGGCCAGCCAGGCGACCGCTTCGGCGACGTCTTGCGGCAAACCACCCTGGCCCAGGGAACTCATGCGGCGGCCGGCTTCGCGCAGGGCGAAGGGGATGTGTGCGGTCATCTGGGTTTCGATGAACCCGGGGGCCACGGCGTTGATGCTGATGCCGCGCTCCTTGAGCAACGGCGCCCAGGCTTCTGCCAGGCCGATCAGCCCGGCCTTGCTGGCGGCGTAATTGGTTTGCCCGCGGTTGCCGGCGATGCCGCTGATGGAGGCCAGCAGGATCACCCGGGCATTGTCGCGCAGGGTGCCCTGGTCCAGCAGGGCCTTGGTCAGCACTTGCGGTGCATTGAGGTTGACCGCCAGCACGGCATCCCAGAACTCCGGCGTCATGTTGGCCAGGGTTTTATCCCGGGTGATGCCGGCGTTGTGCACCACGATGTCGATGCCATCGGGCAGGTGGTCGATCAGTTGTGCGGCGGCGTCCTCGGCGCAAATGTCGAGGGTGACGCTGCGCCCGCCGAGGCGTGCGGCGAGGGCTTCGAGGTCGGACTTGGCCTGAGGCACGTCCAGCAGCACCACCTCAGCGCCGTCACGGGCCAGGGTTTCGGCGATGGAGGCGCCGATGCCCCGCGCCGCGCCGGTGACCAGCGCCTTGCGCCCGGCCAGCGGGCGGGTCCAGTCGGTCACCGGGGTGTCGCAGGCGGTCAGGCGGATGACCTGGCCGGAGACGAACGCGCTTTTTGGCGAGAGGAAAAACCGCAGCGGACCTTCCAGCTGATCCTCGGCACCTTCACCGACATAGATTAATTGCAGGGTGCCGCCGCTGCGCAGTTCCTTGGCCAGGGACCGGCTGAACCCCTCCAGGGCCCGCTGGGCGCTGGCGGCAAAGGGGTCGTTCAAGCCTTGTGGCGAGCGACCGAGGATCACCAGGTGCGCGCTGTGATCGAGGTTTTTCATCAGTGGCTGGAAAAACTCGCGCAAGTGTTTGAGTTGATCGGTGTGCACCAGGTCGCTGGCATCGAACACCACGGCCTTGAGTTTCGGACCGTGCCCCGGAATCCACGGGGTAGCCACTGAAGGCTCGGTGCCGTAACCGTAGATCGCGTCGGTGAGACGGTTGGCGAAAGCACTGACTTTCCCCGCCAGCGGGCCGCCGCCAATCAGCAGCGCGCCCTCGACCGGACGCAGCCTGCCAGCTTGCCAGCGCTCCAGGCGAACCGGCGACGGCAGGCCCATGGCACCGACCAGGCGATGGCCGATGGATGAATTGGCGAAGTCGATATAGCGGTCAGACATGGAACGCACTCCGGTAGCTGGGGTTCAAAGTGTGGACCATGAATGGCGATCAGTCGTTCGATCCACGAGATAAGGCCTACGCTTGACTCTGCAGGACCCAGCAAGCTGGCTCCTGCAGGGTGTGCCGTTTGAATTGGAATATTTCATCAGGAGCTTTTCATGACTCAACTGCGCCGCGTCGCGATCATCGGTGGTAACCGTATTCCCTTTGCTCGCTCCAACGGACCCTACGCCACCGCCAGTAACCAGGCCATGCTCACTGCTGCGCTCGAAGGGCTGATCGAACGCTACAACCTGCATGGCCAGCGCATCGGTGAGGTGGTTGCAGGGGCGGTACTCAAGCTGTCGCGAGACATGAACCTGACCCGTGAGTGTGTGCTCGGCTCGCGCCTGTCGCCCCACACCCCGGCCTACGACATTCAGCAAGCCTGCGGCACCGGGCTGGAAGCGGCGTTGCTGGTGGCAAACAAGATTGCCCTGGGCCAGATCGACTGCGCCATTGCCGGTGGCGTCGACACCACTTCGGATGCGCCGATCAGTGTCAGTGAAGGGTTGCGTCGAATTCTGCTGCAGGCCAATCGCGGCAAGACCACGGCCGACAAACTGAAAACGTTCCTGCAACTGCGCCCCCAGCACCTGATTCCCGAGTTCCCGCGCAATGGCGAGCCGCGCACCGGCCTGTCCATGGGCCAGCACTGCGAATTGATGGCGCAGACCTGGAACATTCCTCGCGAAGCCCAGGACCAACTGGCCCTGGCGAGTCATCGTAATCTGGCCGCGTCGTACACCGAGGGCTGGCATAACGACCTGATGACGCCGTTCCTCGGGCTCACCCGCGACAACAATCTGCGCCCCGACCTGACCCTGGAAAAACTCGCGGGGCTGAAACCGGCTTTCGAGAAAAGCGCCAAGGGTACCCTTACGGCGGGCAACTCCACGCCGCTCACCGATGGCGCGTCCCTGGTGCTGCTGGGCAGTGAGGAGTGGGCCAAGGAACGCGGCTTGCCGATCCTCGCCTACTGGCGCGACGGCGAAACGGCTGCGGTGGATTTCGTCAACGGCGCCGAAGGCCTGCTGATGGCGCCGGTGTATGCCGTGCCACGCTTGTTGGCGCGCAACGGCCTGACGCTGCAGGATTTCGATTACTACGAAATCCACGAAGCCTTCGCCGCTCAGGTGCTGTGCACCCTGAAGGCCTGGGAAGACCCGGAGTACTGCAAGACCCGCCTGGGCCTTGACGCGCCATTGGGTGCCATCGACCGCAGCCGGCTCAATGTCAAAGGCAGCTCCCTGGCGGCAGGTCATCCATTCGCCGCGACCGGCGGACGCATCGTCGCCAACCTGGCGAAGCTGCTGGACGCGGCAGGCAAGGGCCGTGGCCTGATCTCCATCTGCGCGGCAGGCGGGCAGGGCGTGACGGCGATTATCGAGCGTTGATAATCCCGTGCGCCGTTGAAAAGTCCGCTGAAAGCGGCCAAATTGACGGGGCATAATCGGCACATTGTGTGCATCTTTAGGCAGATAGCAGCGTTCATAGGTCGGCAACCCCTCCCACCGGCGAGTGGATTGCCGTATAACGAATGACTTTCGCGTGTTTGGTAATAAAGGACCCACAATAAAAGCTGATGAAGACTCCAAAACGCATTGAACCCCTGATCGAGGACGGTCTGGTCGACGAGGTGCTGCGCCCACTCATGAGTGGTAAAGAAGCAGCTGTTTATGTGGTGCGCTGCGGCAACGAGTTACGTTGCGCGAAGGTTTACAAGGAGGCGAATAAACGTAGTTTCCGTCAGGCGGCCGAATACCAGGAAGGCCGCAAGGTGCGCAACAGCCGTCAGGCCCGGGCCATGGCCAAGGGCTCGAAGTTCGGCAAGAAAGAAACCGAGGACGCCTGGCAGAACGCCGAAGTGGCGGCTCTGTTTCGTCTGGCCGGTGCTGGCGTTCGGGTGCCCAAGCCTTACGACTTCCTCGAAGGCGTGCTGCTGATGGAACTGGTGGCCGACGAGTACGGCGATGCTGCGCCGCGTCTGAACGACGTGGTGCTGGAGCCGGACCAGGCGCGCGAGTATCACGCGTTCCTGATCTCGCAGATCGTGCTGATGTTGTGTACCGGCCTGGTGCACGGTGACCTGTCCGAGTTCAACGTACTGTTGACCCCGACCGGCCCCGTGATCATCGACTTGCCTCAGGCAGTGGACGCGGCGGGGAACAACCACGCGTTCAACATGCTGGAACGGGATGTGGGCAACATGGCCTCATACTTCGGGCGGTTTGCTCCGGAGTTGAAGCAGACCAGGTTCGCCAAGGAGATGTGGGCCTTGTACGAAGCCGGCACCTTGCACCCGGCCAGCATCCTGACCGGCGAGTTCGACGAGCCGGAAGAGTTGGCCGACGTTGGCGGCATCATGCGCGAAATCGAGGCGGCACGCCTGGATGAAGAGCGCAAGCAGGCGGTGCGCGCGGCAGATGACGCGCCACCGAATAAAACCGAAGAACCGCCTCCGCCCTGGATGCAGTGACTGGTTGATGAAAAACCCGGCTTCGGCCGGGTTTTTTGTGAACCCTAACCTGTGGGAGCAAGGCTTGCCCGCGATGGTCGTTAACGATGACGCGGGACAGCTGATACCCCGCGGCGTCTTCGACCCGTGTAGGAGCGAGCTTGCTCGCGATGGTCGTCAACGATGACGCGGGGCAACTGATACCCCGCGGCGCCCTCTGGTTTTTCGCGAGCAAGCTCGCTCCTACAGGGGGGCTCGCGGTCTGGTTGTTTGATGGGCAGGCTCAGCGCAGCAGCCCGACTCCAGGTTCTTGAGGATCGGGCAATCGGGCCGATGGTCGCCCTGGCAGTGCTCCACCAGGTCCTGCAGCGTGTCGCGCAGCTGGCCAAGCTCGTGGATCTTCTGGTTGAGCTCGTCGATATGCTGGCGTGCCAGGGCTTTTACATCGGCGCTGGCGCGCTGGCGATCCTGCCAGAGGGTCAGCAGCTTGCCGACCTCTTCCAGGGAAAACCCCAGGTCCCGGGAACGCTTGATGAAGGCCAGGGTGTGCAGGTCATCGTCGCCATACACGCGGTAACCGCTGTCAGTGCGATGGGCGGCTTTGAGCAGGCCGATGGATTCGTAGTAACGAATCATCTTGGCGCTCAGGCCACTTTGGCGGGCTGCTTGGCCGATGTTCATCGGTTGTCCTCCAGGTCCTTGGGCTTCCAGGTTTTCAACAGTAGCGCATTGCTGACCACGCTGACGCTCGACAATGCCATCGCCGCGCCCGCCAGCACCGGATTGAGAAAACCGAAGGCTGCCAGCGGAATCCCGACCAGGTTGTAGACGAAGGCCCAGAAAAGATTCTGCCGGATCTTGGCGTAGGTCTTGCGGCTGATCTCCAATGCCGCAGGCACCAGTCGTGGATCACCGCGCATCAAGGTGATACCGGCTGCGTGCATCGCCACGTCGGTGCCACCGCCCATGGCAATGCCGATGTCGGCGGCGGCCAGGGCCGGGGCGTCATTGATCCCGTCGCCGACCATGGCCACGACTGCGGTTTTCTTCAGCTCGACCACGGTGGCGGCTTTGTCGGCCGGCAACACTTCGGCGTGGACATCCTCAATACCCAACGCGTCGGCGACCACTTTGGCGCTGCCACGATTATCACCGGTCAGCAGATGGCTGCTGATGTGGCGCGCGCCGAGTTGTTGCACAGCCTGCAGTGCACCCGGCTTGAGGGTGTCACCGAAGGCGAACAGTCCCAACACCTGCGGCTCGGGGCTTTGCTCGATCAGCCATGACAGCGTGCGCCCTTCGGTTTCCCAGGCGCTGGCCGAGTCCGCCAGTGCGCCGGCGTTCAACCCGCACTCTTCCAGCAGGCGTCGGTTACCCAGGGCCAGGCGCCGTCCGTCAAGCGTGCCGGCAATTCCACGCCCGGTCAGGGACTTGCTGTCGCTGACATCGGCGACGCTCAGCCCGCGCTCGGCGCAAGCATCCAGCACCGCTTTGGCCAAGGGGTGCTCGCTGCCTCGCTGCAAGGCGCCGGCTTTTTGCAGCAGTGCATTTTCATCGCCGCCGATGGCGCTCAAGTGAGCGATGCGCGGCGCACCCGACGTCAGCGTGCCGGTCTTGTCGAATACCACTGCACTGACTTCATGGGCGCGTTCCAGTGCCTCGGCATCCTTAATCAGGATCCCGTAGCGTGCAGCGACCCCGGTACCGGCCATGATTGCCGTGGGAGTGGCCAGGCCGAGGGCGCAAGGGCAGGCGATCACCAGCACGGCAACGGCGTTGATCAGCGCTGTTTCGACGGGCGCACCGTAAAGCCACCAGCCCACCAGCGTTGCCAATGCGATCAGCAGCACGGTGGGGACGAAAACCTGGCTGACCTTGTCCACCAGTTTCTGGATGGGAGCCTTGGCCGCCTGGGCGTCTTCCACCAGGCGAATGATCCGCGCCAGCACGGTTTCGGCCCCCAGTGCCTGGGTGCGCACCAACAGCCGGCCCTCGCCATTGATCGCGCCGCCCGTGACTTTGTCCCCAGGTTGCTTGGGCACGGGCAGGCTTTCGCCGCTGATCAGGGCCTCGTCCGCATGGCTTTGGCCTTCGACCACTTCGCCGTCCACCGGAAAGCGTTCGCCGGGTTTGACCAGCATCAGGTCACCCAGGCGCAGGGCGCTGATGGCGACGTCCTGTTCGCGGCCATCGACCACCTGAATCGCCCGTTCCGGTCGCAGGGCTTCGAGGGCGCGGATGGCGCTGGCGGTCTGGCGCTTGGCGCGGCTTTCAAGGTATTTGCCCAGCATTACCAGGGCGATCACCACCGCCGAAGCCTCAAAGTACAGGTGCGGCATGCGCCCGGCAGCGGTGGCCCATTCGTAAATACTCAGGCCGTAACCGGCGCTGGTGCCCAGGGCAACCAGCAGGTCCATATTGCCCGCGCCGGCGCGGACGGCTTTCCAGGCGGCCACATAAAAGCGAGCACCCAGAATGAACTGCACGGGCGTGGCCAGGGCGAATTGCGCCCAGGCCGGGAGCATCCAGTGCACCCCGAACGGCTGCAGCAGCATCGGCAAGACCAAGGGCAGGGCGAGCGCGATGGCCAGGATCACCCTCCAGCGTTCGCGATGCAGGCGTTGTTGTTGGTTGTCGGCAGCAGCGTGCTCGACTTCCCGCACGCTGGCCGAGTATCCCGCCTTGCTGACGGCTTCGATAAGGGTTTGTACAGCGACCTGGCCCAGCAATTCGAGGTGCGCGCGTTCGTTGGCCAGGTTGACGCTGACGCTCTTCACCCCTGCAACCTTGGCCAGCGCCCGTTCCACGCGGCCGACGCAGGAGGCGCAGGTCATGCCATCGATGCTCAGTTCCAGGGTTTGCTGTGGCACGCTGTACCCGGCCTGTTGCACAGCGTCCATCAGGGCCGGCAGGCTGTCGCCGGGCGCCTGCACCCGGGCCTGTTCGGTAGCCAGGTTGACACTGACGGCGCTGGCGCCCCGGACTTTGCTCAAGGCGCGCTCGACCCGCCCGGCGCAGCTGGCGCAGGTCATGCCGGCGATCGGCAGGTCGAACGTAGTGGTCTCGCTCATGGTCAAGCTCCCTGTAGTGGATGCCTACAGGATCAACCTTGCCATGCGGGCAAGGTCAAGCGCCAATATCACCTTGATCCGATCTGTGGCGCTCAGTAGTTCAACGCCGCAGGCTTGAGGTACATCCCTTCCTGCGACATCGCAATCCGGAACTTCAACACATCCCCGGCCTTGAGCGTGATGGTTTGCGAACCCGGTGCGAGCATCCCCGGATTGCACCCCGGGGCCTGGCCCGGCAGCAGTTTCAGGCGCAGGGAGACATTGCCCGGCGGCAAGTTGAATGACGTGCTTTGCTCCTGGAACAGCCGAGCGGACAGCTGGTCTTGCAGGTACACGCCAATTTCGCAATTGGTCGACACTTCCAGGCGCTCGCGGGAAATGATCAGCACCCCGTAGTCCTCCCCGGCAGCGTTGGCCGAAGGCAGGGCCGCGAAGAGGCCGAGGAAGCCAAACAGGCTGAGAGCTGACCAGCGCATGGCTGAATCTCCTGATGTTGAAGTCATTGATACTCGCAGCTTGGCCGAGCGCGACGGCGATTGCCAGCCCGGCCGTTCACTTCAGAACTTGACCTTGCCATGGTGGCAAGCTCGAGACTGGTGTCAATCTCATCAACAGGAGTCATCCCATGCAAGTGTTCACTGTTCAAGGCATGTCCTGCGGCCATTGCGTAAAAGCCATTACCCAGGCGCTTCAAGCCAGAGACCCGGCCGCCAGCGTGCGCATCGATCTGGGCGCCAGGGAAGTCGGCGTCGAGAGCAGCCTGTCGACTGAAGAGGTGCTCGCCGCCATCACTGAAGAAGGTTATGAGGCAAAGGTCGCCTGACGTCTTTATTAGTTAGCGACCTACCGGAATGTTCAAGGCGTCCATCCCCGGCTAGACTGTGGGGCTGCTGACTTCTGTCCAACTGGATGCCTGATGAACTTGCGTACCATTTTAATCCTCGGCGCCCTCAGTGCGTTTGCCCCGCTGGCGATCGACTTTTACCTGCCAGCCTTTCCCGCGATGGCGCTGGCTTTCGGCACCGACGAACAACACGTTCAAGTGACGCTTGCGGCCTATTTTCTGGGGTTGTCGATTGGTCAATTGGTCTACGGCCCGATTGCCGATCGCTTCGGCCGGCGGGTGCCATTGCTCACTGGCGTGGTGTTGTTCACCGTCGCTTCACTGGCCTGCGCGTTTGCGCCGAACCTCGAATGGCTGATCGGCGCGCGCTTCGTCCAGGCGCTGGGCGGTTGCGCAGGGATGGTGATCTCGCGGGCAATCGTCAGCGATAAATGCGATGCGGTGGGCTCGGCCAAGGTCTTTTCCCAGCTGATGCTGGTGATGGGGCTGGCACCTATCCTTGCGCCAATGCTGGGCGGATTGCTGGTCAATACCACAGGCTGGCAGTCGATCTTCCTGGTGTTGACCGGCTTCAGTGCGCTGGCGGCGGTGGCCGTGGCGCTGGGGTTGCCGGAAAGCATGCCGGCCGATATGCCGCGCCAACCATTGTCTGGCTCGTTGCGGCAGTACGGCCGGTTGTTCGCGGATCGGGTATTCCTTGGCCATGCCCTGACGGGCGGTATCGCCATCGCCGGGATGTTTGCCTACATCGCCGGCTCGCCTTTTGTGTTCATCAAGCTCTACGGCGTGCCGGCCGAGCATTTCGGCTGGTTGTTCGGCACCAATGCGGCGGGTTTCATTCTGGTGGCCCAGGTCAACGCCCGGTTACTGGCCAAGCGTGGGCCGGCATTCCTGCTGGCACGTGCGGTATGGGTTTACCTGGCGGCAGGCCTGGCGCTGCTCGCCGTGAGTGCGCTGCACACCGAGAAACTGTGGCCGCTGCTGATTCCGTTGTTCATCTGTATCGCCAGCCTGGGGTGCATCCTGCCCAACGCGTCGGCCTGCGCGATGAACGGTCAGGGCGCCCGCGCCGGCAGTGCGTCGGCATTGCTTGGTTGCCTGCAATTCAGCGTCGCCGCCGGGGCTGCGTCACTGGTGGGGATTTTGTACGACGGCACGGCCATGCCGATGGCCATGGTCATCAGCCTGTGCGGGGCTCTGGTGGTGAGCGTCGCAATGCTCACCCGACGTTTGCAAAATACCCGGGCGCTGGTGCAGGCCCAGGTTTGAGGGCAGGTCAGCCAGCAGCGCGCTGCTGGTCGGGAAAATGGTGAGGCGCCTGCAGCCGCGCTTCCAGTGTTCGGGTGAAGGCGCGCGCTTCGGCTTCGCTGCGGAATGTCACGGCGTGTTGGTCCAGGCGGACCTGCCACTGGGAACGGGCCACTTCTTTTATCAGGATCTTCATTGCTGACCTCCTATAAGTAAAAGATTTGCCTTGCAGAGGCCACGATTGTAGACCCGATCCAGGGCGTAGTTGTGACAAAGGTCAACTCTCTGACTGACGGTGTCGGCCCTGTGCGCACGACACCGTCACCGCTGTTCTAGAAGCCTTCCAGGACAATCTTGCCTTTGGCCTTGCCGCTTTCCAGCAACTCATGGGCGCGTCGCAGGTTCGCCGCGTTGATGGTGCCGAAGTGTTCGCCCACCGTGGTTTTCAGCGTCCCGGCGTCGATCAGATCGGCCACGCGGTTCAACAGTCTGTGTTGTTCGATCATGTCGGCGGTTTCGAACAACGAGCGCGTGTACATGAACTCCCAGTGCAGCGACAGGCTCTTGCGCTTGAGTTTGGTGATGTCCAGCGCCTTTGGGTCGTCGATCAGCGCCAGTTTGCCCTGGGGTGCCAGGGCCTCGACCAGTTGATCCAGATGCTGGTCAGTCTGGGTCAGGCTGGCAACGTGGGTCACCTGTTCCACGCCCGCGCGCTTGAGAGCTTCGCTGAGCGGCTGGCTGTGATCGATCACCAGGTCTGCGCCCAGCTCACGTACCCAGGCTTGGGTTTGCGGGCGCGACGCAGTGCCTATGACCTGAAGCCCGGTCAACTGGCTGGCCAGTTGGGTGAGGATCGAACCGACGCCCCCGGCCGCGCCAACGATCAACAGGCTCTGGCCCTCGGCGGCTTGGCCTTCGCGCACCTGCAGGCGCTCGAACAGCAGTTCCCATGCGGTGATCGCGGTCAGTGGCAGGGCCGCAGCTTCGGCAAAGCCGAGGGTTTTCGGCATGTGGCCGACGATGCGCTCATCGACCACGTGCATTTCGCTGTTGCCGCCCGCACGGGCGATAGAGCCGGCGTAGAACACCTTGTCACCGGCCTTGAACAGTGTCACTTCGCTGCCGACCGCCTTGACCACGCCCGCCACGTCCCAACCCAGGACCTTCGCCTCGCCGTCTTGTGGCTGGACGTTTTGTCGGACCTTGGTGTCCACCGGGTTGACCGAAATCGCTTTGACTTCGACCAACAGGTCCCGCGGGCCGGCGACTGTTTCGGGCAGCTCGATGTCTTGCAGGGCGTTTTTGTCGCTGATCGGCAGGGACGCGTAGTAAGCAATGGCTTTCATGGAGCACTCCAGGAGTCGGGATGATTTCGATGGGCAGATGATTAGCTATTTCTACCGAAGATAAAACCCGCTAAAAGAGCAGTCTCTTTCAATATTTTTTTGATAATAGGCCGCACATGCTGCGTTTTGATGACCTGCAATTATTCGTCCGGGCTGCCGACCTGGGGAGCCTGTCGGCGGCCGCCCGGGGCATGGACATGTCAGCCGCCGTGGCCAGCGCGGCGTTGAAGCGCATCGAACACCAGCTCGGCGCGCGATTGCTGGCCCGTTCAACCCGCAGCCTGCGCCTGACCGCCGAGGGCGAAGGTTTCCTCGAATACGCCCGGGCGGCGTTGAGCAATATAGAAGAAGGGCGCCGCCTGCTGGCCAGTGGGCAGGATCAGGTCAGCGGAGTGTTGCAGCTGTCGGCACCATCGGACTTCGGCCGCAATGTGTTGCTGCCCTGGCTGGACGATTTTCAGCGCGAGCACCCCAAGCTCACGGTGCGCCTGCTGCTGGGTGACCGCATTGCCGACCTGTTCCGCCAGCCGGTGGATATCGCCTTGCGCTACGGTGAACCGGAGGACTCAAGCCTGGTGGCGCTGCCCATTGCCCCGCAAAACCGCCGCGTGCTGTGTGCAGCGCCGAGCTACCTGGCCAGCCATGGCGAGCCTCGGCAACTCGAGCAACTGGCCCAGCACAATTGCCTGCTGTACATGCTTGGCAGCCGCGTTCACGACCATTGGAGTTTCCATGACGGCAAGCGCGAAGTCGGCCTGACAGTCAGCGGTGATCGCTTCAGCGACGATGCCGACGTGGTGCGTTTGTGGGCCGTGGCGGGGGCAGGCATTGCCTATAAATCCTGGCTGGATGTTGCCGCAGATGTCCTGGCTGGCCGCTTGAAAATCCTCATGCCGGAACTGACGGGCGAGCGCGCTTCTCTGAATTTGTTGTGCGCTCATCGCGCACAATTGAGTAAGCCTGTGAACCTTTTACGGGAAATGCTCGCCAGTCGATGCGCGCAATTGAGCGGGCAATTTCCCGGTTTATCAGAAGCAAGGCACTAATTGCTCGAAAATAGCGATCCCCCCCAAGCTTGGGTGGGGGCTGTTCATGCAATCACAAACCCTGTTCTCACAGGTATGACACCTGTGGGAGCAAGGCTTGCCCGCGATGGCGGTGCAGGGTGTTTACGGCTTGACCAGCCGCGCATCCAGGCTGTTCTGCGCCAGCCGCTTGGCCTGATCCTGGGTCATGCCCAAATGGGTGTGCAGGGCATGGAAGTTCTCCGTCACATAGCCGCCGAAGTACGCCGGGTCATCGGAGTTCACTGTGACCTTCACTCCGCGCTCCAGCATGTCCAGGATGTTGTGCTGGGACATGTGATCGAAGACGCAAAGCTTGGTGTTGGACAGCGGGCAGACGGTCAGCGGAATCTGCTCGTCAATGATTCGCTGCATCAGCCGCTCGTCTTCGATGGCGCGCACGCCATGGTCGATGCGCTGGATTTTCAGCAGGTCGATGGCTTCCCAGATGTACTCCGGCGGACCTTCCTCACCCGCGTGGGCGACGGTCAGGAAACCTTCGTGGCGAGCCCGGTCGAACACTCGTTGAAACTTGCTCGGCGGGTGACCCATCTCCGAGCTGTCCAGGCCTACCGCGACAAACGCATCGCGAAACGGCAGGGCTTGATCCAGGGTTTTCTGCGCCTCGTCTTCGCTCAGGTGGCGCAGGAAACTCAGGATCAAACCACTGGTGATGCCCAGTTGCTGCTCGCCATCTTTCAACGCGGCGGCGATGCCATTGAGCACCACTTCAAAAGGAATGCCACGATCGGTGTGGGTTTGCGGATCGAAGAACGGTTCGGTGTGAATCACGTTCTGCGCCTTGCAGCGCAAGAGGTAAGCCCAGGTCAGGTCGTAGAAATCCTGAGAGGTGCGCAACACGTCAGCGCCCTGATAATACAGGTCCAGAAACTCTTGCAGATTGTTGAAGGCGTACGCCTTGCGCAGGGTTTCCACATCGCTCCACGGCAGGGCGATCTTGTTGCGTTCGGCCAGGGCGAACAGCAGCTCGGGCTCCAGCGAACCCTCGAGGTGCAGGTGCAGTTCTGCCTTGGGCAGGGCGTTCAGCCAGTCGTACATATTCTTTTCTCATCAGGTGCAGATGACGAGCATTCTACAGATGCTCGCGGCCACCATTGGTAAAACCTGACCAGGTGGTTCATCACCCTGCCTGGGGCTCGCGGCGATAGGCATAGGTGTCGGCGAATCGCGAGAGCAGAAACTCGGCGCAGGTGGTGGTCGGGTACTTCGCCGGATGGTGCTCGTCCTGGCAGCCGGGCAGGCATTCAATCCGGGTGTCGGGGTGCGGTTCGGCGAAGAACGGCATCGAGTATCGGTCCACGCCCAGCGGGCTGATCACCCGGTGGGGCGTCGACAGATAACGGTCGTTGCTCCAGCGCGCCATCATGTCGCCGAGGTTGACCACGAAGGTACCTTCGATGGGTGGAGCGTCGATCCACTCGCCCTTGACGTTACGCACCTGCAGGCCGCCGGCGGCATCCTGGTAAAGCAGGGTGATGCAGCCGTAATCGGTATGGGCGCCGGCACCTTGTTGTTCTTCCGAGCTGGCGGTGTGGCGTGGCGGATAATGGATCATGCGCAGCACGCTGACGGGCTGGCTGAAGCGCGAGTCGAAGAAATCGGGATCGATGTCCAGCGCCAGGGTCATGGCCCTCAGCAAGGTCTGGGCAAGGGCTTGCATGTCGATGTAATGCTGCTCCATCAGGGTTTCCCAGCCGGGTATCGACGGGTGGCGATTGGGACCGCGCAGCGGTTTTTCGGCCAGCACTTCGGGGTGGTCGGCCGGCAGGTGCAGGCCCATGTCGAAGGTTTCTTTCAGGTCGCTGGGTTTCGATGGGTCGAGTTGTTCCGTGGCGATTGCGCCATAACCGCGGTGGTGGCGGGTCTGGGTGATGTCGATCTGCAGTTTTGTCGCGCTGGGCTGGGCGAAGAAATCCTTGGCCTGGGCTAGTACTTCTTCGATGCGCGTCGAACTGATCGGGTGACCCTTGATATAGAAAAAGCCCCATTCGCGGCAGGCGCGGTCGATTTGGCTGGCCACGGCCGCCCAGGCGACCTGGTCGTCGCTGTAGAGCGGGGCGATGTCGATGATGGGAAGGCTGTTCATGCGATAGTCCTGAAGAGTGCGCCGTGTGCGGAACATCGGAGAGATAGTGTGGGAGTGAGCCTGCTCGCGATGAGGCCAGGGCATTCAGCATTGATGTTGAATGTAGTTGCGCCATCGCGAGCAGGCTCGCTCCCCCAGGAAGGACAGTGGTTCAACCCAGGCGAGTTACTTCGGTATGTCAGCCTTCATGCCTTCCACGTAGTAATTCATCGAAGCCAGTTCGGCATTGGTCGCCGTCACGCCCGCCGGGATTTTCTCGGCACCGGCCTGGTCCTTGATCGGCCCGGTGAACGGGTGGAACGCACCGCTCTTGATGTCGGCGATGATCTGCTCGGCCTGGGCTTTCACCGGCGCGGGCACCAGGTCGCTGATTGGCAGCTCAACGGTACCTTCCTTCAGGCCGCCCCAGTAATCCTGGGACTTCCACGAGTGATCCAGCACGCTCTGCGTCGCCTGGATGTAGTGCGGGGCCCAGTCGTTGACGATAGAGGTGAGCACGGCTTTGGGACCGAAATGTGCCATGTCCGAAGCGTAGCCTACGGCATACACGCCGCGGCGTTCGGCAGCCTGGATCGGTGCCGGGCTGTCGGTGTGCTGGAATACCACGTCCACGCCCTGATCGATCAGCGCATTGGCGGCGTCGGCTTCCTTGCCCGGATCGAACCAGGAGTTGACCCACACCACCTTGATCTCGGTGCCGGGGTTGTACTTGTTCAGTGCCAGCTGGATGGCGTTGATGTCGCGGATCACTTCCGGGATCGGGAAGGACGCGACGTAGCCGATTTTTTTGCTCTTGGTCATTTTGGCCGCGAGGAAGCCGCCGACATAGCGCCCCTCATAAGTGCGCGCCAGGTACGTGCCGAGGTTCTTGTCCTGCTTGTAGCCCGTGGCATGTTCGAAGGTCACTTTGGGAAATTGCTTTGCCACCTTCAGGGTCGGGTTCATGTAGCCGAAGGACGTGCTGAAGATCAGGTCGTATTTGTCCTTGGCCATGTTGCGGATCACCCGTTCGGCGTCGGCGCCTTCGGGGACGTTTTCCACATAGTTGGTGGTGATCTGGTCGCCGAACTTTTCGGCCAGTGCCTTGCGTCCCTGTTCATGCTGATACGTCCAGCCGTGGTCACCGATCGGGCCGATGTAGACGAAACCGACTTTCAGCGGTTCGGCGGCCGTGGCGGTCAGGCTGGCGCTCAAACCGATGGCTGCGGCGACGGCGCAAAGCAGTTTCTTCAACGGGCGGTTGTGCATGAATTGAAACTCCATGTTGTTGTGAGGTTGGCAGTGGGCAATGCAAATTGCTGACCAACAGGACAACAAAATCAAAAAATCGCAGCCTTCGGCAGCTCGTGCACGGTCCGCATTGTTCTGCAGGAGCCGCCGAAGGCTGCGATCTTTTGATTCACCAGGACCAACCCGGTGCACGTGACCGAACCCGCGCCATCCGCTGGTGCGCTAAGGTGTAACGAAACGTTAGCGCCGCACCGTAGTCAGTAGCTCATCACATCAACTGCGCTTCATTCGGTAAAAGGCCCGCAATGCTCACACTCCTCAAGCAAGAAAAGTTTCTGCTGCTGGCCCTGATCGCCGCATTTGTCGCTTATCCACTTGAACACTGGCTGCTCAACAGTGGCCAGGCGGTAGCGCTGACCGGTGGGCTGGTGCTGATCGCATTCATCGTCGTCGCTTCCATGCGAGTCGCGCATCACGCTGAGTTGCTCGCGGAAAAAGTCGGCGATCCCTACGGGACCATGATCCTGACGCTGGCCGCCGTGCTGGTGGAAGTGGTGATCCTGGCGATCATGATGAGCAACGAAGCCTCGCCTACGTTGGTGCGTGACACGATCTACTCGGCGGTCATGCTCGACATCAACGGCATCCTCGGCCTGGCTGCGTTAATGGGCGGGATCAAGCATGGCGAGCAGTCCTACAACGACGATTCGGCGCGCAGCTACAGCGTGATGATCCTGACCGCCATGGGCGTGTCGATGGTGGTTCCGGAGTTTATTCCCGAGGCCAACTGGAAGATTTATTCGGGCTTCACCATTGGCGCGATGGTGGTGCTGTATGCGTTATTCCTGCGCATGCAGGTCGGGCCGCACAGTTACTTTTTCAGCTACAGCTACCCGGAAAAACGCCGTCGCAAGGAGCCGGCAGAAACAGGACCCGCGCCTGTGAGCCTGGCCGTTTCCATCGGTACGCTGGTGTTTGGGGTGGTAGTGATTGGCGCGCTGGCCGAGGTGATGTCCAAGACCCTGGACCTGGGCCTTGAAGGAACCGGAGCACCGCCAGTGATCACGGCAATCCTGGTGGCGGCGATTTCCGCCGCGCCGGAGATCCTGACCGCACTGCGGGCGGCACTGGCCAATCGCATGCAGTCGGTGGTCAACATCGCCATGGGCGCGTCGTTGTCGACGGTGATCCTCACCGTACCGGTGATGGAGGCCATGGCGCTCTACACCGGCCAGCCATTCCAGATGGCGATGACCCCGGTGCAGACGGTGATGATCTTCCTCACGCTGATCGTCAGCGCCATCAACCTCAACGATGGCGAGACGAATGCCATCGAAGGGATGACGCACTTTGTGCTGTTCGCGACGTTCATCATGTTGTCGCTGCTGGGCCTTTGAGACCTCACAGCAATCAACTGTGGGAGTGAGCCTGCTCGCGATAGCAGTATTTCAGACCCTTTTGATGTCGGCTGACAAGCCGCCATCGCGAGCAGGCTCGCCCCCACAGTTTTTCATGGGTGTGGCGTCAGACGCCGGCAATCAACTGCCGGGCCGCCTGGCTGTGATCCGCTATCAAGCCCTTCAGGTCCAGCCCTTCCACCTGCCCGTCAATCACCCGCCATTTGCCGCCGATCATCACCCGATCCGCGCGATCCGCGCCGCATAGCAGCAGGGCCGACACCGGATCATGGCTGCCGGAGAAACGCAGTTCATCCAGCTTGAACAGCGCCAGGTCGGCCTGCTTGCCCACCGCCAGTTCGCCGATGTCGGTACGTCCCAGCAAACTCGCCGAACCCTTCGTCGCCCAGCCCAGCACCAGTTCCGGAGTGATCTTCTCGGCACCGTAGCGCAGGCGCTGAATGTAAAGGGCCTGGCGGGTTTCCAGCATCATGTTCGACGCATCATTGGAGGCCGAGCCGTCCACACCCAGGCCGAGCAATGCGCCGGCAGCGGTCAGTTCCAGGGTTGGGCAAATGCCCGAGGCCAGGCGCATGTTTGAGCTCGGGCAATGACAGATCCCGGTGCCTGCCGCGCCCAGGCGGGCGATTTCATCCGGGTTGAAGTGAATGCCATGGGCCAGCCAGGTGCGCGGGCCGAGCCAGCCGACACTGTCCAGATAGTCGACGGTACGCAGGCCGAAGCGTTGCAGGCAGAAGTCTTCTTCGTCCAGGGTCTCGGCCAGGTGGGTGTGCAGACGCACGTCGAGTTTGTTCGCCAGTTCGGCGCTGGCGGACATGATCTGCGGCGTCACCGAAAACGGCGAGCAGGGCGCCAGGGCGATCTGGATTTGCGCGCCGTCGCCGCGTTCGTGGTAAGCGGCGATCAGTCGCTGGCTGTCGTCGAGTATCACTTCGCCTTGCTGTACGGTCTGTTGCGGCGGCAAGCCACCGTCTTTTTCCCCAAGGCTCATGGAACCGCGGGTGAGCATGGCGCGCATGCCCAGTTCACGCACGCTCTCGACTTGCACGTCGATGGCGTTTTCCAGGCCTTCGGGGAACAGGTAGTGGTGATCCGCAGCCGTGGTGCAACCGGACAGCAGTAATTCGGCGAGGGCTACTTTGGTGGCTAAAGCGAGTTTTTCCGGAGTGAGGCGTGCCCATACCGGATAGAGGGTTTTCAGCCACGGAAACAGCGGTTGGTTGACCACCGGCGCCCAGGCGCGGGTCAGGGTCTGATAGAAGTGGTGGTGGGTGTTGATCAGCCCCGGCAGGATCACATGTTCGCGGGCATCGAAGACTTGATCGCAGGGGGTGGCCGGTTGCTGGCCAGCGCCGAGCACTTCTACGATCACACCGTCTTGCACCACCAGGCCACCACGGGCGTCGAGCTCATTGGCAGTGAAAATGGCGAGGGGATTTTTTAACCAGGTACGGGTCGCAGGCATGTTGGCCGGCTCCTCTGAAAGTTGGGTTCAGGTTAGCCAGCTCAGTGATTACCCTGTCTGCTGATCCAGGGTCGCCGCGGGGACGAGGTGCGCAGTTTCAAACAAAACCGCTTGGTGAGCAAGCCCGGCCCGACCGGACGCTGGCGCTCACTCCTCGTGGGGCTGCCCGTACCCTTTGCAGGAGCCCGCTTGCTGGCGATGCAGGCGCCTCGGTGTTTCAGTAATACCGAGCAGATGCCATCGTATGCAAGCCGGCTCCTGGAGAGCCGGCCCGTGACCAAAGGAAGTGCTTACCAGGGAATGGTTTCGCCTTTGTAGTTAACGAAATGATGCCCACCCTTGCCGGCGTACGCATTGACCTGATCCACCAGCCCGCGGGTGCTGGTCTGCACGTCGATGTCGGCACCTTCACCGCCCATGTCCGTTTTCACCCAGCCCGGATGCAGCGACAACACCGTGAGTTTCTGCTCGCCCAATTGCGTGACAAAGCTGTTGGTCATGGAGTTGAGCGCGGCTTTACTGGCTTTGTACAAGGCCAGCTCAGGCGCGTCCGGCATGGTCACGCTGCCCAGCACCGAACTCATGAACGCCAGCACGCCGCTGTCGGGCTGGATCTGTGCGGCAAATCGTTGCGCCAGGTTGATCGGTGCTACCGCGTTGGTGAAGAACAGTTGCCCGACTTCGGCCAGCGTAGCGCCACCGGGCGTTTGCACGTCCGGGCCCTTGACCCCGGCGTTGACGAACAACAGATCGAACACTTCACCCTTGAGCTTCTGGCTCAGGGCAATCACGGCTTGCTGATCGTCCATGTCGAGTTTTTCGATGCGCACATTGCCCAGGGCCTGCAAGGCTTCGGCGTTCTGCGGGTTGCGCACGGTGGCAGTGACCTGCCAGCCATCGGCCAGCAGGGTTTTCACCAGGCCTAGCCCGAGGCCCCGGGAGGCGCCGATGATGAGTGCAGTTTTTGCCTTGGACATGAGTGGCTTCCTTGATGAATGAGGATCACGGATTTAATGGACAACGCTGGCCGAGTCGTTGTTGCAACTGATGACGCAATTCGCCAAGTTCTACCATGCGCGCCTCGATCAGTTTGAGCTTGTCTTGCAGCAATTGAGTGACGGCACCGTCCGGATTGACGGCGGGGCGGTTTTTGTTTGCGGCCTGGCAGCTCAATGCCCTGCTGCAGGGGGGAAGCTCGTTGCTGGTGGTGTTCCTGGTGTTTGAATTGGCGTGGGGCATTGTCCAGGTGTTGCCTGTGAGCGCCCCATCGCGGGCCAGCCCGCTCCCACAATGGCCGAGTTGAACTCGATATTATCGGTCGGCACCAAACCCTGTGGGAGCGGGCTGGCCCGCGATGAGGGCCTGACAGTCACCCCTAACGCCCAGCCTGCCAAGGCTGCCCCAACGACACCGGCGCATACAACCGAGTGCGCACTGCATCCCGGGACAGCAGCACCAGCACCACGATGGTCGCGACATACGGCAGCATCGCCAGCAGGCTCGACGGAATCGCCAGCCCCAACCCCTGCGCCACCAGGTGCAGGATGCTGGCGAGACCGAACAGATAGGCGCCCAGCAACAGGCGCCACACCCTCCAGCTGGCAAACACCACCAGCGCCAAGGCAATCCAGCCGCGTCCGGCGCTCATGTTCTCGGCCCACATCGGCGTGTAGGCCAGCGACAGGTATGCCCCGGCTAGCCCGGCCATCGCCCCGCCGAACAACACTGCCAGGGTGCGCACGCCCAGTACCGGCAGCCCCATGGCGCTGGCCGCGTCGGGGTTTTCGCCTACGGCCTGAATGATCAGACCCACGCGACTTTTCACAATCACCCACGCCACCAGGCCAAACAACACAAAGGACAGGTATACCAGCAGGTCCTGGGCGAACAGCATGCGCCCGATCAGTGGAATCTCGCTGAGATACGGAATCGCCACCGGCTCGAATCCGGCCAGGGGTTTACCCACCCACGCCGCGCCGACAAAGGTCGATAGGCCCACGCCGAATATCGTCAGCGCCAGCCCGGTGGCTACCTGGTTGGCGTTGAAAACCAGAGCGACCAAGGCGAACAGTGATGACAGCAGCATCCCGGCGAGCATCGCCAGCACCACTCCGAGCCACAGGTTGCCGCTGTTGAGTGCGACGATAAAACCGATCACCGCGCCAAACAGCATCATCCCTTCCTGGCCCAGGTTGAGTACGCCGCTCTTCTCGCAGATCAGCTCGCCCAGCGCCACCAGCAGCAACGGCGTGCCGCAGCGGATCATGGCGTAGAAAATATTGCTCAGCAGGTCGATGTCCATCACAAGGCTCCAGCGTGTGCGGCGGTGGCTGGGGCGCGACGGGCCCAGCGCAGGTTCAGGCGCGGTCGGTAGAGAATCAGCACATCACTGGCGAGCAGGAAAAACAGCATCATCCCCTGGAACAGCTGCGTGATCGCCTGCGGCAGATTCATGCTCATTTGTGCGCTCTCGCCGCCGATGTACAGCAGGGCCATCAGCAGGCTGGCAAACAGAATGCCCAGCGGATTCAGGCGCCCGAGAAAAGCCACGGTGATCGCCGCGTAGCCGTACCCCGGCGAGACCTGCGGCACCAGTTGGCCGATCGGCCCGGTGACTTCGCAAACGCCAGCCAGCCCGGCCAAGCCGCCGCTGATCAACAGTGCCAGCCAGATCAGACGCTTCTCACGAAAGCCGACAAAACCGGCCGCGCGGGTGTCCAGCCCAAGGACTTTTATCTGGAAGCCGACGAAGCTTTTTTGCAGCAGCACCCACACGGTCACCAAGGCCAGCAGGGCGAAGTACACACCGGCGTGAACCCGGCCATCCTCCATCAACAGCGGCAGGCGGCTGGCGTCGCCAAACATCGCCGACTCGGGGAAATTGAAGCCTGCCGGGTCCTTGAGCGGCCCGTGCACGCAGAACAGCAACAGGTTGAGGGCGATGTAATTGAGCATGATGCTGGTGAGAATTTCGTTGGCGTTGAAGCGCGTGCGCAGCCACGCCGTCAGCCCGGCCCAGGCGGCACCGGCCAGGGTACCGGTGAGCAGGATCAGCGCCAGTGCCCAACGACTCTGCATATCAATGATGTTCACTGCCAGGGCACTGCCGGCCAACGCGCCGAGGAGCAGTTGGCCTTCGGCGCCGATGTTCCAGATTCGCGCCTGGTACGCCACTGCCAGGCCCAGGGCGCAGAGCAGGATTGGCAGCGCCTTGACCAGCAATTCGGAGACCCCATACAAATCGCTCACGGGGGCGATCAGTAGCGTGTGCAGGGTCAGGAGCGGGTCATGCCCCAGTGCGATAAATAACAACGAGCCGCAGGCCAGCGTGAGGACTGCCGCCAGTAACGGCGAGCACCACAACATCAGGCGCGATTGGCGGCCACGGGGTTCGAGAGAAAGCAGCATGAAAGACTCCGTTATACCGTCGCCGGTGCGGGTGAGCAGGAAGCGTCGAACTGGCCAGCCATCCAGCCGCCGACATCGATCAGGCGAGTGTCGACGGTGGCCCTCAGGGGCGACAGTCGACCACCGCAGAGCGCGCCGAGGCGGTCGCTGATCTGGAACAATTCGTCGAGATCCTCGGAGATCACCAGGATCGCTGCGCCGGCATCGCGTAAGGTGATCAGCGCCCGGTGGATGACCGCCGCCGCACCCACGTCGACGCCCCAGGTAGGGTGTGCAGCCACCAACAGCTTTGGTTGCTGCAGGATTTCCCGGCCGAGGATAAATTTTTGCAGGTTGCCGCCGGACAGGCTGCGCGCCGGGGTCTGGGTATCAGGTGTCTTGACGCCGAAGCGGCGAATGATCTCTTCAGCCAGGGCTTTGACCTTCCTGCGCTGGATCAGGCCGTTGCTCACCAGTCCCTGCTGGAAGGCGGTCAGCAGGGCATTGTCGGCCAAGCTCAGGTCCGGCACTGCGCCATGGCCCAGGCGCTCGGCGGGGACAAAGGCCAGGCCGAGTTTGCGCCGTACATCGGGGCGCAGATGGGCGACGGGTTTTGCGCTGAAACGGATGATGTTGCGGTCTCTGTGGGGCAGACGTTTCTCACCGCTGAGCAAGGCCAGCAATTCATCCTGGCCATTACCCGCAACCCCGGCGATACCGACGATTTCACCGCAGCGCACGGCAAGGTCGAGGTCTTTGAGCGAGCAGCCAAACGGATCCGGGTTGGCCCACGACAGGGCGCTCACGTCCAGGAAGACCTCGCCACCTTGCGCTTTCGGGTAATCGGTCATCAGCTCGGCAGCTTCCCCGACCATCAGCCGTGCGAGTTGCGGGTCCGAGCATTGCGCCGGAACGCAGTGCCCGGCTACTCGACCGCCGCGCAACACCGTGGCGCTGTGGCACAGGGCGCGAACTTCGCCGAGCTTGTGGCTGATAAACAGAATGCTGCAACCTTCGGCGGCCAGTCGCCGCAAAGTCATGAACAAATCGTCGGCTTCCTGGGGCGTCAGCACTGAAGTCGGTTCATCGAGAATCAGCAGTTTGATGTCCTGCATCAGGCAGCGAATGATCTCCACCCGCTGGCGCTCGCCGATCGACAGGCTGTGAACCAGGCGTTCCGGCTCCAGGGCCATGCCATAACGGCGTGACACTTCACGAATTTTCGGTTCGAGCTGTTTCGGCGTGCCGGCGGCGGCGCCCATTGCCAGGGCAATGTTCTGCGCCACGCTGAGGGTTTCGAACAGCGAGAAGTGCTGGAACACCATGCCGATCCCCAGCTCGCGAGCCTGCCCCGGGTTGCGCATGACCACCGGCTGCCCCTGCCAGATCATTTCCCCGGCGTCGGCCTGGCTAACGCCGTAGATGATCTTCATCAGGGTGCTTTTTCCAGCACCGTTCTCACCCAGCAAGGCATGGATCTCGCCAGGTGCGATGGTCAGGTCGATGGCGTCGTTGGCCAGGCAACCGGGGTAGCGCTTGGTGATTCTGCGCAGTTGCAGACGCGGTGTTCGATCAGGGCTCGGCGCTTGGATAGACATGACAGGCTCGGTCGATTGAAGTTATGCCTGTGGATAAAGCAATTTCCTGGCCATTGAGTCAGGAAAACTCAAATAATCCTGAATCACAGGCCGTCAAGCCAATGCGCGGTCGGCAGCGCCTGCCGATCCGGGCACCAACAAGGGGCAGAGCCCTTGGTGACGCTGTGATTTCGCGCAGGAACATTTGGTTAAAAATCGATCAGTCGGCCGCAACCCATGCAGTATCTGGGGTCGCGACAGGAGTGAACGGGTTATCCACAGATTGCTCCACAGTATTTGTGCGCAAGCGCGAACACCGGGCATAAGCGCTGCTTTGCTTTCTTCTAAAGGACATAAACAGGGCTAACTGATTGTTTTAATGAGAATTTGCAGGTGTTATCAGCAGCATTGGACGAAAAATGAACAAAGCCCGCAAAGCCGCATGACAGAAGGGTTACAGCCGTATGTGCTCAGGTTATCCACAGGCGGGTGCACAGTAGATGTGGGCAATTAGTGGTCGTCGGGAAATTGGGTGATGCCCTAAAAGATCGCAGCCTTCGGCAGCTCCTACGGGATCGGGGTGCCCATTGGATTGCGGCGCCAAGCAAATCCGCAGGCGTCCGGCAAGCATGCTCCTGCAAGGTGGCGCTTTACGTAGGAGCTGCCGAAGGCTGCGATCTTTTGATCTTAGCGCTCCAACACTATCCGCCCACGACTCAGATCCGCCAACAACGACTGCAGCGCATCGATCTGACGCTCACCCACCGCCAGCTGCAAATCCACCCCATTGCCGGTAAACGTCTCCTGCACCACCAGCCCGCCTAATTCCGCCACCCGAATCTTCACCAGGGCCAGCTCGGCGAAGCCGCACGCGCAGCTCACGGGCACGCGGCTGATCAGTTCGATTTTTGCCGCCGCCTGCAGGCATTTGTTGGCGCCACCGCCGTAAGCCCGTGCAAGGCCGCCGGTGCCGAGTTGAATGCCGCCGTACCAGCGAATCACCAGGACTACCACCTGATCACAATCCTGGGCATCGATTGCCGCCAGAATCGGCCGGCCGGCCGTGCCGCCGGGTTCGCCGTCGTCGGTGCTGCGGTACTGATCGCCGAGTTTCCACGCCCAGCAGTTGTGCGTGGCGTTCAGGTCGCTGTGCTGCTCGATGAACGCCTGGGCGTCTGCCGGGCTGCTGATGGGAGCGGCCAGGGTGATGAAGCGGCTTTTGCGAATCTCTTCGCGATACTCGCAAAGCTCGCTGAGGGTATAAGGCATAGTGATCTTAAGTGGGGTGTCTTAAATAGCAGGCGTCACGCCGCAGCCCTTGAGGATGATGCGGATCAGGTTGTTGCCGGCGTCTTCCATGTCCTGCCTGGTCAACTTGCTACGGCCGGTTACGCGGCAGATCTGGGTGGAGAAGTCAGCGTAGTGCTGGGTGCTGCCCCACAGCAGGAAGATCAGGTTGACCGGATCTACCGGGTCCATCTTGCCGGCGTCGATCCACGCCTGGAACACCGCCGCCCGTCCCTGGAACCAGGCGCGATAATCCTGGTTGAAATACTCGGTCAGGCACTCGCCGCCACTGATCACTTCCATCGCGAAAATCCGCGAAGCCTGGGGCTGGCGCCGGGAGAATTCCATCTTGGCGCGAATATACCGCGTCAGCGCCTCAGCGGGCTCGTCTTCGGCTGTCAGGGTGTTGAAAGTGCTGTCCCACAACTCGATGATGTTACTCAGCACCGCCACGTACAAACCCAGTTTGTTGGTGAAGTAATAATGCAGATTCGCCTTGGGCAAGCCAGCATTCAGGGCGATGGTGTTCATGCTCGTGCCTTTGAACCCGTGACGGGCGAACTCGTCTTCGGCGGCTTTGATGATCGCCTCTTCGTTCTTCTGACGAATGCGGCTGGCGGGTTTGTCGCCGTGAGCAGGGACTTCAAAGGTCATAGTCACTTCCGAACAGGTAGGTGGGTGCAGCCAGAGCGTTGATAGCGCACCCACGGGTATCCGACAAGTCCTGTCTTGATAAAAGCCTTACAGCTGCTTGATCGGCTCGCTTTTGGGCAGGGCAGCGTCAGCCTGCGCGACGGATTTTGCTTCCGGCAGCAGCAGGCACATCAGGATGGCGGTCAGCCCGCCGCTGGTGATGGCCGAGTCGAACAGGTTTTGTACCAGTTTTGGCATCAGGTGCAACAGGTTGGGCTGCGCGGCAATGCCCAGGCCCACGCCGAAGGAAGTGGCAATGATCAACATGCTGCGCCGGTCCAGCGGTGCTTGGGCGAGAATGCGCACGCCGGCTGCCGCGACGCTGCCGAACATCACCAGGGTCGCGCCACCGAGTACCGGTTTGGGGATTTGCTGCAGCACTGCACCAATCAACGGAAACAGACCCAGACAAAACAACACGGCGCCGATGTACAACCCGACGTAGCGGCTGGCTACGCCAGTCAACTGGATCACGCCGTTGTTCTGCGCGAACGTGGTGTTGGGGAATGCGCTGAACGTCGCGGCAATCAGGCAGCTGACGCCATCGCCCAGGACACCACCCTTGAGCCTGTTGATGTAGGACGGCCCGCTGATCGGCTGGCGCGCGAGCATGCAGTTGGCCGTCAGGTCGCCAACGGTTTCGATGGTGCTGATCAGATAGATCAGGGCGACAGGCAGGAAGGCGCTCCAGTCGAAGCTGAAGCCGAACTTGAAAGGAAGGGGCAGGCTGACCAGGGGCATGTCGGGCAAGGGCTGCGGCACCAGTTTGCCACTGAACCATGCAGCGAGGCTGCCCAGCACCAGGCCAATGATGATTGCCGACAGTCGGACCCAGGGCGTGTTCGAACGGTTGAGCAGGATGATCGTCAGCAAGACGAATACTCCCAGGGCCAGATTGCCCGGGGCGCCGAAGTCCGTGGCGTTGAAACCGCCACCCAGGTCAGTGATGCCAACCTTGATCAGGCTGATGCCGATCAGCGTGATCACGATACCGGTGACCAGTGGCGTGACCACACGGCGCAATTGGCCGATGAAGCGGCTCAGGACCACCTGGACCACCGCGCCGAAGAAACACACTCCGAAGATCATGGCGAGGATGTCCTCCGGGCTGCCACCCCGTTGCTTGACCAGAAACCCGGCCGACAACACCGCCCCCAAAAAAGCAAAACTGGTGCCCTGCAGGCAGATCATCCCGGCACCGATGCCGAAAGGCCTGCGAGCCTGGATGAAGGTCCCGACGCCCGACACCATCAGCGCCATGCTGATCAGGTACGGCAAATGGGCGGTCAAGCCCAGGGCCGAGCCAATGACCAGCGGCGGGGTGATGATGCCGACGAAACTGGCGAGCACGTGTTGCAGGGCGGCGAGGATCGCGGCCAGTGGTTGCGGGCGGTCGTTGAGGCCGTAGATCAGATCGCTGGGGTTGGAGGATTCTGGCTGCATGGACGAAGTTCTTCTTGAGCGGGTGACGGTAGTGTCATCCTGCAAAAAGCTGTCCAAGTGCTCAGGTTATTTGCCTTCAGGTTCTCTCCAGCCCTTTGATTACGATGCCTCAATGGATTTTTACCGGGTCGCGGCAAGGCTCTCCAGGAAGCTCTCCAGCACCAAATGGGGGCGACGGCCCTTGCGGGTGACCGATGCGAGGCTCAGGTCATAAAACCGCGCCTTGGGTTTTAGCGCGCGCAGGCGGCCTTGCTGCACCCAGAGGCTGGCGTAATGGTCCGGTAGATACCCGATGAAGCGCCCGGTAAGGATCAGGAACGCCATGCCTTCGCGGTCCGAGGCACTGGCGGTGCAATTGAGTGCCTGGTAGTGGGCCTGAATATCGGCGGGCAGGCGGAAGGTCGGGGCGATGGCGTCCTGGCTGTTGAGGCGCTCATCATCGAGCTGCTTGTCGTCGACATAAAACAGCGGATGACCGACCGCGCAGTAGAGCAGCGAGCGTTCGTCGTAGAGCGGCTGATATTCCAGCCCCGACAATGCGCTGGCCTGGGGCACGACGCCGACATGCAGGCGACCGTCGAGTACGCCTTGTTCGACTTCGTTGGGCGCGATCATACGGATCTGAATCTGCACGTCGGGCCCGCGCTCCTTCAATTGGGCGAGGGCGTGGGTAATGCGCATATGGGGCAGGGTGACCAGGTTATCAGTCAGGCCAATCGTCAATTCGCCGCGCAGATGCTGGTGCAGACCATTGACCTCGGTGCGAAAACTTTCCAGCGCACTCAACAGCTGCAACGCCGACTGGTACACCTCGCGGCCTTCCTCGGTCAGGGAAAAACCGGCGCGACCGCGTTGGCACAGGCGCAAGCCCAGGCGCTGCTCCAGATCGCTCATCTGCTGGCTGATCGCCGAGCGACCGATGCCCAGCACCGACTCGGCAGCGGAGAACCCGCCGCACTCGACCACGCTGCGAAAGATCCGCAGCAGGCGGATATCAAAGTCGCTGACTTGCGCCAGTGGATCGGGGCGGCGTGTGCTCATGGGCGAATGACTCAAAGTTTAGTAATGGGCCGACTGAACATTAGAAAAGTTGGATTTCACAGACTTTATCTCCGTGGCAATTTAGCTGCAAGAACGCTTTTGATCTCTATGCCGCTTATTGCCCTACGAGGTTTTGCACATGAACATGCCCGAAAACGCCCGGTCGCCGCTGGCCAGCCAGCTCAAGCTGGATGCGCACTGGATGCCGTACACCGCCAACCGCAACTTTCAGCGTGATCCGCGCCTGATCGTTGCCGCCGAAGGCAGCTGGCTGACCGACGACAAGGGCCGCAAGGTGTATGACTCGCTGTCGGGCCTCTGGACCTGTGGCGCCGGGCACACTCGCAAGGAAATCCAGGAAGCGGTCGCCAGGCAGTTGGGAACCCTCGACTACTCGCCAGGCTTCCAGTACGGCCACCCGCTGTCGTTCCAGCTGGCAGAGAAAATCACCGACCTGACGCCGGGCAACCTGAACCATGTGTTCTTCACCGACTCGGGTTCGGAGTGTGCCGACACTGCTGTGAAGATGGTTCGTGCCTACTGGCGTCTGAAAGGCCAGGCCACCAAGACCAAGATGATCGGCCGCGCTCGCGGCTATCACGGCGTGAACATTGCTGGCACCAGCCTTGGTGGAGTGAATGGCAACCGCAAGATGTTCGGTCAGGCGATGATGGACGTCGATCATCTGCCGCACACGCTGCTGGCCAGCAATGCCTACTCCCGTGGCATGCCAAAGGAGGGCGGTATCGCCCTGGCGGATGAACTGCTCAAGCTGATCGAACTGCATGACGCTTCGAACATTGCCGCCGTATTTGTCGAGCCAATGGCCGGTTCTGCCGGCGTGCTGGTGCCGCCTGAGGGTTACCTGAAGCGCCTGCGCGAGATCTGCGACCAGCACAACATCCTGCTGGTGTTCGACGAAGTGATCACCGGTTTCGGCCGCACCGGTTCGATGTTCGGTGCCGAAAGCTTCGGTGTGACCCCGGACCTGATGTGTATCGCCAAGCAAGTCACCAACGGTGCGATCCCGATGGGTGCGGTCATTGCCAGTTCCGAGATCTACCAGACCTTCATGAACCAGGCGACGCCTGAGTACGCGGTGGAATTCCCCCACGGCTACACCTATTCCGCGCACCCGGTGGCTTGCGCTGCCGGCCTGGCCGCACTCGACCTGCTGCAAAAGGAAAACCTGGTGCAGAGCGTGGCGCAAGTCGCGCCGCATTTTGAAAGCGCGCTGCACGGCCTGAAGGGCTCCAAGAACATCATCGACATTCGTAACTACGGCCTGGCCGGTGCGATCCAGATCGCTCCACGTGATGGCGATGCGATCGTGCGTCCGTTCGAAGCGGGCATGGCGTTGTGGAAAGCCGGGTTCTACGTGCGCTTCGGCGGCGACACCCTGCAGTTCGGCCCAACGTTCAACAGCAAGCCGCAGGACCTTGACCGCCTGTTCGACGCGGTCGGCGAAGTGCTGAACAAAATCGATTGATCGACTCTGTACCTGAATTAATTGGCCCACTACTTGGGACTGATTGACCGAACACTTGTAGGAGCGAGCTTGCTCGCGATGAACCAGAGGGCGCCGCGGTCATCCAGGCAGCCCACGTCATCGTTAGCCTCCATCGCTGGCAAGCTAGCTCCTACATATATAAGCAGGCGTTCCCAAGACGCCCGCGAACACATTTTCTGGAGCCCCGCATGAGCCTTATCCCGCATTTGATCAATGGTGAACTGGTGACCGATAACGGTCGCACTGCCGACGTGTTCAACCCGTCTACCGGTAAGCCCATCCACAAGGTGCCATTGGCCAGCCGCGAAACCATTCAACAAGCCATCGACGCGGCCAAGGCGGCGTTCCCGGCCTGGCGCAATACGCCGCCGGCCAAACGTGCCCAGGTGATGTTCCGCTTCAAGCAACTGTTGGAACAGAACGAAGCGCGCATCTCCCAGCTGATCAGCGAAGAGCATGGCAAGACCCTGGAAGACGCCGCGGGCGAACTGAAGCGTGGCATCGAGAACGTGGAATTCGCCTGTGCCGCTCCGGAAATCCTCAAGGGCGAGTACAGCCGTAACGTCGGCCCGAACATCGATGCCTGGTCGGACTTCCAGCCGCTGGGCGTAGTGGCGGGTATCACTCCGTTCAACTTCCCGGCAATGGTGCCGTTGTGGATGTACCCGCTGGCGATCGTCTGCGGTAACTGCTTCATCCTCAAGCCGTCCGAGCGTGATCCGAGTTCCACGCTGCTGATTGCTCAGCTGTTGCTCGAAGCCGGTCTGCCCAAAGGCGTGATGAGCGTGGTGCATGGCGACAAGTCCGCAGTGGACGCGCTGATCGAGGCGCCTGAGGTCAAGGCCCTGAGTTTTGTCGGCTCGACGCCGATTGCCGAGTACATCTATGCCGAAGGCACCAAGCGTGGCAAGCGCGTGCAGGCACTGGGCGGCGCCAAGAACCACGCGGTATTGATGCCCGATGCCGACCTGGACAATGCGGTCAGCGCACTGATGGGCGCGGCCTATGGTTCCTGTGGCGAGCGTTGCATGGCGATTTCGGTGGCCGTCTGCGTGGGCGACCAGGTTGCCGATGCGCTGGTGGACAAGCTGGTGCCGCAGATCAAGGCGCTGAAGATTGGCGCGGGCACTTCCTGCGGCCTGGACATGGGGCCACTGGTGACCGGTCAGGCGCGGGACAAGGTCAGCGGTTATGTCGATGACGGCGTTGCTGCGGGCGCGAAACTGGTGGTGGATGGTCGTGGCCTCAGCGTATCCGGTCATGAAGAAGGCTTCTTCCTGGGCGGTTGCCTGTTCGATCACGTCACCCCAGAGATGCGCATCTATAAAGAAGAGATCTTCGGGCCGGTGTTGTGCGTAGTCCGCGTCAACAGCCTGGAAGAAGCCATGCAGCTGATCAACGATCACGAGTATGGCAACGGTACTTGCATCTTCACCCGTGATGGCGAAGCGGCGCGGTTATTCTGCGACGAGATCGAAGTCGGCATGGTTGGCGTTAACGTGCCGCTGCCGGTCCCTGTGGCGTATCACAGCTTTGGCGGCTGGAAGCGTTCGCTGTTCGGCGACCTGCATGCCTACGGTCCGGATGGTGTGCGCTTCTATACTCGCCGCAAGGCGATTACCCAGCGCTGGCCACAACGGGCGAGCCATGAGGCATCGCAGTTCGCATTCCCTAGCTTGTAAGCAGGGGACAAAGGCCGGCCCATTGGGCCGGCCTTTGTGTTTTCAGGGCTTTTTTGACTGATATGACAGATTTGTGAAAACAGCGCTTGACGGCAGATCTCAGGTGTCTATAATTCGCCCCACTTCCGGCGCAGTCGAAACGGAAAACTCCTTGGTAAACAACGAGTTACGCAGTTTTGACGGTCAGCTGCTTCAGGTCATCGAAGCGCAAAAGAAGTTGAAAAAGAGGTGTTGACAGCAGCGTGTAACGCTGTAGAATTCGCCTCCCGCTAACGAGAGATCGAAAGCGCAAGTGGTTGAAGTTACTAAGGAAACTTGGAAAACTTCT
>NZ_JZRI01000039.1:0-16823 GCF_000952175.1 Pseudomonas sp. ES3-33
GTATAATTCAGGTGTTTAATTACAGTTTTGTTCGTTAGTGAATGTGCGTGAAACATCGTCCGCGCCCAAGACCCCCAAAGTTTTGCGACCAATCAATACGGGGTAGTTCATGTCGCCTCGATCCTTCAGTGAAAACTCTTCCTTATAAATTTTATCACCTATGCACATCGTCATCATGACTACTGGACGATGTTCAGCGCCACCGGCGCCTCGAACCTTTACATTTCTTTCGACGCGTCGCTCGAAGAGTGCGTTACTCACCTTCTTAGTTTTTGTGTCTTTTACTTTAACGTTGAAACGAACCCATTCCTCTCCATTTTTACGGAATCGTTCTAAGTCTTTCGCATCCATCGAGGATGTAAGAGCCCCTGTATCTAACTTTACTTTCACAGCAATATTTTCTGGTAAAAGTATTCCTTCCTCAATCCACCCGTATACCCTTTCTGGATTAGCAGGTGTTGAAAAAGCTGGCTGCGCAACAAAAGCCAAAAACAAAGCCAGCCCAGAATAACTTAAAATATTTCTGACCATTTTAATCGACCCTTTTGATCTGTATCACGACGTATAAACGTTCATCCAGCTTAAATAAATACCACGACTCAGTTAGTGGACCATACCCTCATGATCGTCAGCCAGTTGATCGTGAAAATCAGATCCTTCCATTTGGACGGTAGTATGGCTGATGTGGAACTTATCACTCATAAGGCTGGTTACTTCAGCCAAGATAGCTTGCTCGCTGCGGGAAGCCGAGTCAGCGACAAGATGGACGCTCATAACACTTTTACCACTGGTCAAAGCCCAGATATGCAAATCGTGGATATTCTTGACCCCCTCAATGCCATAAAGCGTTGCCTCTACCTTCTCAATATCGATGCCCTCTGGAACCCCTTGCAGCAATATGTTCATGCTTTCCTTGAGCAATGACCAAGTCCTGGGCAGCACCCAGAACCCGATGCCAGCCGCGACAAGTGAATCAACCCAAGTCCAGCCGGTGAAACGGATCAAAAGAGCTGCGATGATGACGCCAATAGACCCCACCATATCGCTCCAGACCTCTAAATAAGCGCCCTTCACATTGAGGCTTTCCCCACTGGCAGCACTCAGTAGGCGCATTGAAACAAGGTTGACGATGAGCCCGAACACCGCAATGACCAACATGCCAGTCGACTGGATTTCCGCCGGGACTTTAAGTCGCAGATACGCTTCATAAACGATGTACATAGCGACTAAAAACAGCAAGACCGCATTGAAGGTGGCTGCAAGTATTTCAAATCGTGCGTACCCGAAGGTCCGCTTCCTATCCGCAGAGCGTTTGGCTATATGAATAGCGACCAAGGATATCGCCAAAGCCGCAACGTCCGTCAGCATGTGGGCCGCGTCGGATAATAAGGCCAGGCTGCCGGTGACAAAAGCTCCAATGACCTCCGCGACCATAAAGCTTGTCGTCAGGGTGAGTGCGATCCACAGCAACTTTTCGTGACCGGCGCGTACTTGGCCGTGACTGTGTCCTGAACTCATAACCTTTTCCTCAAACGCCGCTCGCTGAAACTCCAACCACCCAGGTAGCACCCTTGCTACGAGTCGATTGCAGGATATAAAGACCAGCTAATACCCAAAACCGTTCCATCTCATGAAACACCCTATTTCAGAATTGGTGCTGGTTCGAGGTATATCCCGATCAAAGCGCGAAATCGCAGCCTTAATCGAACATCTCCTGCAAAAATGATTTTTTGCGGTACGACTGTTGCCCCTGATGCCCACTCTGGTTTTGATGTCCACCATGACTTTGATGGCCGCTCTGGTGGCCACCTTCTCTCCAACCGCCACCGTGACTTCCTCGCTGATCTCCATGAGCTTGGCTATCTCCATGCTGGCTGTAACCGGGTTGTACTGCTGGAGGAGCATTCTGTACGGGTGGAATTGGGTTCTGTGGAAGAAACCTAACGGCCTCCTGTTGTTGGCTGCGCTCGATGATCTTGTCGAGTTCACCTCGGTCGAGCCAAACGCCACGGCATTGAGGGCAATAATCAATTTCGATGCTTTGGCGCTCAGTCATTACGAGGGCAGTATCTTTGCAGATCGGACATTGCATGATTTGATTTCCTTGTGTGGGCATGTAATTGAACACGAAGTCGCAGCTTTCGTATCACCGACGCAGTAGCCGCAGTCCGTTGAATACGACCAGCAGGCTCGCTCCCATATCGGCGAAAACAGCCATCCACAACGTAGCGTGGCCGGACAATGCAAGCGCCAAAAATACAACTTTGATACCCAAGGCCAGTCCGATGTTTTGCTTCAAAACAGAGGCACATCGACGACTCAGGCTAATAAAATCAGCAATCTTGCGTGGGTCGTCATCCATGATGGCGACATCAGCCGTTTCAAGGGCTGTGGCAGTCCCTGCGGCCCCCATCGCAAAACCAATGTCGGCTTGCGCCAATGCTGGAGCATCGTTCACACCATCGCCCACCATGCCAACAGTACCAAAGCGGCGTTTGAGTTCAGCGACGGCGGCTTGTTTATCCTCCGGCATGAGGTTTCCGCGTGCATCCTGTATGCCGAGCTGAGCGGCGATGGACTTGGCGGTTGCAGGGTTGTCACCCGTGAGCATCACCGGTACGACATTCAACGCTTTCAGAGCAGTTACGGCAGCAAAGCTTTCAGGCCTTACGGTGTCAGCCACAGCAAAAATCGCTACTGGACCGCTGGCCGCGCAGAGCACGATTACAGTTTTTCCTGCGTTTTCCAGTAGCGACAATCGGGCCTCAAGGGCCGGCGAGCATACGCCCAACTCTTCAACCAAGCGGTGGTTACCCAGGTGCCACGATTGACCGTCGATATTGCCTTTGACGCCACGACCGTTGAGTACGCCGAAGTCCTCAACCGGCAGAGTCGCCGCATCCGGTTGCTGTAATTTCCATCCGCTGACCAAGGCCTTCGCCACTGGGTGTGTACTGTGTTCGTCGAGGCTAGCTGCGATCTGCAAAGCCATCTCGATGGGCAGATCACCAAACGGCTCGTTATCGGTCAGTACCGGCTTGCCTTGGGTCAAGGTGCCGGTCTTGTCGAGCGCCACAACCTTAAGTAGTCGGCCGCTTTCAAGGTATGCACCGCCTTTAATCAAAATGCCATGCTTGGCAGCCGCGGCTAGCCCACTGACGACGGTAATTGGCGTTGAAACCACCAAGGCACATGGGCAGGCGATCACTAACAGGACCAGGGCCTGATAAAGCCAATCGCCCCAGGTTCCACCGATCAGTACAGGGCCCAAGACAGCGACCAAGAGGGCAAGAACCACTACAGCCGGGGTGTAATAACGTGCAAACTCATCTACAAATCGCTGAGTAGGGGCTCGTTGAGACTGCGCGTCTTGTATGGCTGCCGCGATACGAGCAAGAGTACTTTCTCCTGCTACGGCCGTCACAGTCGCTTCAACCACGCCGTCGGTAACGATACTGCCAGCGTAAAGTGGGTCCCCGACCTGCTTATCAACAGGTAGGCTTTCGCCGGTAATTGGAGCTTGGTCCAGTGCGGCGCGACCTGAGTCTATGCGGGCATCCAAGGGTACTCGCGAACCCGTGCGAACCCGAATACGACTACCAAGTAATACACTCGCCACCGGATGGTCTTTCCAGCCGCCATCAGTCATGACTTCAGCGGTTTCTGGCGCCAACGCGGTCAGCGACTTGATCGCGTTCCGCGCGCGCTCCAGAGAAAGTGCTTCGATAGCCTCAGCAACGGCGAAAAGGAAAACCACCATCGCGGCTTCGGGCCATTTACCGATGATGAGAGCACCAACGACAGCCAACGACATCAGAAAATAGATGTTCAGAGTGAGGTTCTTAACTGCAATCCAACCCTTTTTGAGGGTGGGCAAACCAGCGCTCAGAATGGAAAGAGCCGCAAGCACCATAACCGGCCAAGAACCTTCTTGTCCGGTTGTCCACGCGATGACTTCAGCGGCGATAGCAGCCAGGCCACTGATGGCCAGCAATCCTTTTAGTTTTGCGCTCAGGGCCGGGGGAACCGCCGATGGCGCGGCACCGGCTTCGATCAGGCTCGGCCCCATGTCCAACGCGACTAATGCGGTGACGATTGGCTGCGGATCATCCAAGCGGTGATGCACGGTCAACTCACGATTCAGGAGGTTGAAGTCGAGCCGAACAATTCCGGCCATCGGCTCCAGTCGGTTGCGGATCAAGCGCTCCTCTGTAGGGCAATCCATTTTATCGATGCGGTAGCGAACTCTACTGGTCCCTTTCGGGGCAGGGCTACTCTTAGTAATCGCAACACCATCAGTAGCTTGCGTGCCATGAGCACAGCACGCATCGGCATGATCGTGAGCATGCTCATGCTCATGCTCATGGTCGTGACCATGTTCTTTGTGATGCTTGGGTTCAGCAGCATTAACAGACCCATGTTGATGGTCAGATCCGCAACACTCTTCTTTCTTCTGTACGTGAAGACGGAGGACCGGCTTGAGCTTGTTTTCCTGGTTCATGGTGCTTCTACCGCTTGGGATAATTTCACCATTCAACAGCCTGTACCTACTACAGGGTCAAGCGCCCAATGAAGTTATTTGAAGCTGCTTTCGTGTGCGGATAGCTTGGTCCTCCATGGACATCACCTAATCCTCGGAAGGCAGAAGAGGGTTCAAAAACTTGATTTGAGGTCTCCTATTCGCCTATTTTTGGCTGCAATCTGTCCACAAACTCAGGTAAAAGATGAGATGTGGCCAGATAAAAATTGACTCAGATTTATAAACCAGCTCCGGTGTTATCACCTGACTTAGGCCTCTCGGCAGGCCGTTTATGCCCTGCATCCAATTGTAAGGGCCATTTGCACCGTCTACACTCCAGTCCATGAAACGCTATCTGCGGTTTTGCATCGTCTTCATGATTAGCTTGGCGCTTCCCCTCAGCGGGATGGCGGGCGTTCAGGCACCGACAGAACCATGCCCAATGAAGACGATGGGCATGGCGATAATGGACGACATGGGGATGGACTGCTGCAACGATATGAAAAGCCCTTCCGAGCACGGCAAACCTTGTAAGCCGGGCCAGGAATGCAAGACAGGCGGCATGCTGCAAGTCTCGATCCTCAAGCCTCCTGTAACCGTATTCAGCCCCGTAGTGCTTTACTTCTTCAGCGATTCCCTACCCGTACAGACCCCGTCCGGGGTATGGCGACCGCCTCGCGTTTGATTCCTGTCCCACATTGAGCCTCATTCCGCGTTAGCGGGATGGACTAGCTGCGCGCATGTCTTTTGACGCGTGCAGTGGATGATCACAGGAATCGTAAACATGAACTCCAAGTGCTATTGCACAGGCTGGTCCCTCGTGGCCGGTCTGGCGGCAAGCGTACTGGCATTGCCGAGCTTCGCTGCCGCATTGACACTCGATGAAGCGTTGCGGCTGGCCGAAAACAATGCACCGTCGCTGACCGCACAAGACGCCAAAATTCAAGCTGCCAGCAGCGCGGCTATTCCAGCCGGTGAACTACCTGACCCCAGGCTACTGTTGGGTGTGCAGAACTACCCCATTGGCGGTCCGGATCGCTGGAGCATCGATCAGGACTTCATGACCATGCAAGTGGTCGGGGTCAGGCAAGAAATGCCCAACAGCGACAAGCGCAAAGCGCGCATAGAAGTGGCCGATGCGGCCATTGATCGCGCCGCTGCGGAGCGTCGAGTCGAACGTCTGAAAGTACGCCAGTCCACGGCGTTGGCCTGGATCAATAGCTACTCGGTTGAGCGCAAAGATGCGCTGTTCCAGGACTTCTACAAAGAAACCCGCCTGTTGACCGATACCGTCAGGGCCCAGATTGCCGGTGGCCGCGCTCAACCCGCCGATGCGGTGACGCCTAAGCAAGAAGCGGCTCAACTGGCGGAGCAACAGGACGATCTGATTCTCCAGAGAGCGCAGGCCCGAGCAGCCCTCAAACGCTGGATTGGCTCCGCCGCCAACGACAAGCCTGTGGGCAGCTTGCCGCATTGGCCCGTCGATACCTCCGGCTACGCCCATAAACTGCAACACCACCCCGAGTTGGCAGCGTTTGCGCCGATGACCCGCGAAGCGCAAGCCAAGGTTCGTGAAGCCGTGTCGGAGAAGCAGTCGGACTGGAGCTGGGAGCTGGATTATCAGCGTCGCGGCCGTGAGTTTGGCGATATGGTCAGCGTGCAATTTTCCTGGGAGCTGCCGCTGTTTCCTGACTCGCGCCAAAACCCCAAAATCGCAGCCAAACAGGCTGAACTCAGTCAGCTTGAGGCCGAGCGCGAAGCTCTGTCACGCGAGCACACTCAGCAACTAGAGAGCGAACTGGCCGACTATGAGCGCCTGAATCGTGCCGTGCGCCGAAACCAGGAAAGCCTGTTGCCGCTGGCCAAGGAAAAGGTCGAACTCAGCATGGCCAGTTATCGCTCGGGCAAAGGCGATTTAAACGCCGTTGTTGCTGCCCGACGTGAACTCATCGAGGCCCGCCTCAAACAGATCGACGTGGAAGAGCAGCGAGCGCTGACCAGTGCGCGGTTGTATTTTGCTTATGGGGAGTCCAGCCAATGAGCCTTAAAAAAGGGAACGGGGCATTGCTGGTTGGCATCTCGCTGGCCTTAGGTGTTGCCGGTGGTTACTGGTTGGCGCATCAGCGTATGAGTGGACTACCAAATACCACACAAGAGCAGAGCCTCAATTCACCGGGCGAACGCAAAGCACTTTATTGGTACGACCCCATGTACCCGCAACAAAAGTTCGATAAGCCGGGTAAGTCTCCCTTCATGGACATGCAACTGGTCCCGCAGTACACCAGCAGCGCAGGGGACCGAGCGACCGTCAGTATCGATCCAAGTCTGACCCAAAATCTCGGCCTGCGTTTTGCGACAGTCAGCCGTGCGATCTTTGATTCCAGCCTCGACGTGACAGGTGTGTTGGGATTCAACGAACGTGATGTCGCTGTGATTCAGGCGCGCACCCCTGGCTTTGTGGAGCGGGTCTATGCCCATGCTCCCGGCGATGTACTCAAAGCCAACGCGGCGCTGGCGGATGTTCTGGTGCCTGAGTGGGCCGCTGCCCAGACAGAGTTCCTTGCCCTGAAACGCAACGGGGATGCTGCCCTGTTGGATGCGGCCCGACAACGACTGCGGCTCACAGGGATGCCGGCAGCACTGATTACCGATGTAGAGCGTGGCGGTAAGGTTCAGCCCTACCTGACGCTGACCAGCCCCATTGCCGGTGTACTGCAAGAATTGAACGTACGTGCGGGAATGACCGTGGCGACTGGCGATACTCTGGCACGCGTCAATGGCTTGAGCAGTGTCTGGCTAGCCGTGGCCGTTCCAGAATCGGATGCCGGATCAATCACCGTGGGGCAGGCGGTCGAAGCGCGCCTGCCAGCTTTCCCAGGGACAATACTCAACGGCAGGGTCAGCGCGATTTTGCCCGAGACCAATCCGGACAGCCGCACTCTTCGCGTACGTGTCGAGTTACCCAATCCGGACGGACGCCTCAGACCGGGTTTGACAGCGCAGGTACACCTGAATCGTTCGACCGAGCAAAGTGTGTTGTGGGTGCCGAGCGAAGCGGTGATTCGCACGGGCCGACGTGCCTTGGTGATGCTCGCCGCAGACGCCGGCCGCTACCGTCCCGTGGCGGTGCAACTCGGGCAGGAAAGCGATGGCAAGACGGCGATATTGAAAGGTCTGGAAGAAGGCCAGAAAGTGGTTACCTCTGGCCAGTTCCTGCTCGACTCGGAGGCCAGTCTTAAGGGCATCGTTGCAAGCTCGGAGGAAGAGTCACCACCCAGCGCAGCAGCCTCCAGCTTTCATGAAGCGGATGGGCAGATCGTTGAGATCAACGACAAAGAAGTCACGCTCGCCCATGGTCCTTTCAAAACGCTGGGTATGCCTGGCATGACGATGACGTTCCCACTCGCCAACCCGGCGCTGATGCAGGGCTTCAAAACGGGTGACAAGGTTCGGGTTGCGGTGAGTCAGACCGACGATGGCCTGCGTGTTGAGCGCCTGGAAAAATCGGGGAGCCAGCCATGATCGCTGCCCTGATTCGTTGGTCAGTGGCCAACCGATTCCTGGTGCTACTGGCGACGCTGTTTGTCACGGCGTGGGGCATTTGGTCGGTGCAGAGCACGCCCATCGATGCACTGCCAGATCTCTCGGATGTTCAGGTGATCATCCGCACCCCTTTTCCGGGACAAGCGCCGCAGATTGTCGAGAACCAGGTGACCTATCCGTTGGCCACCACCATGCTCTCGGTGCCGGGTGCCAAGACGGTGCGTGGCTATTCCTTCTTCGGTGACAGCTTCGTTTACGTGCTGTTCGAAGACGGCACTGACTTGTACTGGGCGCGCTCGCGGGTGTTGGAGTATCTGAGCCAAATACAAAGTCGGTTGCCGGCCAGCGCCAAGCCGGCGTTGGGACCGGATGCGACGGGGGTGGGCTGGATCTATCAGTACGCACTGGTGGATCGCAGTGGAGGACACGATCTGGCGCAGCTACGCGCACTTCAGGACTGGTTCCTCAAGTTCGAACTCAAGACCCTGCCCAACGTTGCAGAAGTAGCCACCGTGGGTGGCATGGTCAAGCAGTACCAGGTCCAGCTTGATCCGCTCAAACTGGCCAGCCTCGGTATTACTCAGGCTGAGGTGACCGAAGCCATCGGCAAGGCCAACCAGGAAACCGGTGGCGCGGTGCTGGAGATGGCAGAGACCGAGTTCATCGTGCGTGCTTCCGGCTACCTGAAGACGCTCAATGACTTTCGGGCGATCCCGCTCAAGCTGGCTTCGGGAGGAGTGCCAGTAACCCTTGGCGATGTCGCCACGATCCAGTTGGGACCGGAAATGCGGCGTGGCATTACTGAACTCGACGGCGAAGGCGAGACCGTCGGCGGCGTGGTGATTTTGCGCAGCGGCAAGAATGCTCGCGAGACCATTGCCGCGGTCAAGACCAAACTCGACGAACTGAAAAGCAGTCTGCCGGCCGGGGTGGATATCGTCACCACCTACGACCGCAGTAAGCTGATCGACCGCGCCGTGGAAAACCTCAGCCACAAGCTCATCGAAGAGTTCATCGTTGTCGCGTTGGTGTGTGGGATCTTCCTCTGGCACCTGCGCTCATCTCTGGTGGCGATCATTTCGCTGCCGGTGGGGGTGCTGATTGCCTTCATCGTCATGCGCTACCAGGGCATCAACGCCAACATCATGTCCTTGGGCGGGATAGCCATCGCCATCGGCGCCATGGTCGATGCCGCCGTGGTGATGATCGAGAACGCCCACAAGAAGATCGAGGCATGGCACGCGGCCAATCCGGGGGAAGAACTGAAGGGTGAACGTCATTGGCATGTAATGACCGAAGCGGCGGCAGAGGTAGGCCCGGCGCTGTTCTTCTGTTTGTTGATCATCACTCTGTCTTTCATTCCGGTGTTCACCCTGGAAGCTCAGGAAGGACGGCTGTTCGGTCCTTTGGCTTTCACCAAGACCTACGCCATGGCCGCAGCGGCGGGATTGTCAGTGACCTTGGTGCCGGTGCTGATGGGCTACTGGGTTCGTGGACGAATTCCCAGTGAACATCAGAACCCGTTGAACCGGTGGTTGATTCGGATCTATCAGCCAGCCCTGGACGCAGTCTTGCGTCGACCAAAGATCACGCTGCTGGTGGCACTATTGGTTTTTGTCAGTGCGCTATGGCCAATGTCTCGCTTGGGTGGCGAGTTTCTCCCCCCGTTGGACGAGGGCGACCTGCTCTATATGCCTTCAGCTCTGCCGGGATTGTCAGCGCAGAAAGCGGCACAACTGCTGCAACAGACTGACCGTCTGATCAAGACCGTGCCTGAAGTCGAACACGTCTTCGGTAAGGCGGGGCGCGCTGAAACCGCCACCGACCCCGCACCGCTGGAGATGTTCGAAACCACGATCCAGTTCAAGCCGCACGAGCAATGGCGTCCAGGCATGACCCAGGAAAAGTTGGTGGAAGAACTGGATCGAGTGGTACGAGTCCCTGGGCTGACGAATATCTGGATACCACCGATTCGTAACCGTATCGACATGCTGGCTACGGGGATCAAGAGTCCCATCGGAGTGAAAGTTGCCGGCACCAACCTGACGGAGATCGATGCCGCGACTCAGGCGGTTGAGCGAGTGGCCAAGGACGTGCCCGGCGTCAGTTCGGCTCTGGCCGAGCGTCTGACCGGTGGTCGCTATATCGATGTGGATATCGACCGCAAAGCCGCCGCCCGCTACGGACTGAATATCGCCGATGTGCAGTCCATCGTGGCCGGCGCTATCGGCGGTGAAAACGTCGGCGAGACCATTGAAGGGCTCGCACGCTTCCCGATCAACGTGCGCTATCCACGGGAGTGGCGTGACTCGCTCGGCGCCCTGGAGCAATTGCCGATCTATACCCCGCTAGGTAGCCAGATCACCCTCGGCACAGTGGCGAAGGTCAAAGTCACGGACGGTCCACCGATGCTCAAGAGCGAGAACGCACGACCTTCGGGCTGGGTGTACGTCGATGTGCGGGGGAGGGACATTGCGTCGGTGGTCGCTGATCTACGACGGGTCGTCAATGAGCAGGTCAAGTTGCAGCCCGGCATGAGCCTGAGCTACTCAGGGCAGTTCGAGTTTCTCGAAAGGGCCAACGCACGACTCAAACTGGTGGTGCCTGCCACGCTGTTGATCATCTTCGTGCTGCTCTACCTGACTTTTGCCCGCTTCGATGAGGCCTTGCTGATCATGGCCACTCTGCCATTCGCTCTCACGGGCGGGGCATGGTTCCTCTATCTGTTGGGGTTCAACCTGTCAGTCGCCACCGGGGTCGGCTTTATCGCCTTGGCCGGTGTTTCCGCCGAGTTTGGCGTGATCATGTTGCTCTACCTGAAGAACGCCTGGGCCGAACGTGAAGACCTCGGCGACAGCACTGAGCTCGGTCTGGTTGCGGCGATTCGTGAAGGCGCCGTGCAGCGTGTTCGACCCAAGGCCATGACCGTGGCCGTCATCATTGCCGGCTTGTTACCCATCTTGCTGGGCAGCGGGACCGGCAGCGAGGTGATGAGCCGCATTGCTGCGCCCATGGTAGGCGGCATGGTCACGGCACCCTTGCTTTCCCTGTTTGTCATTCCGGCAGCCTATCGCCTGATGCGTCGCCGGCACCTCTCCGTTGAAACCGTCAAACCTGAAGGAAGTGTCGTATGAAACTGACCCTGATTGCAGTTGCCAGCACCGTAGTAGCGTTGTCTTTTTCTGCCCTGGCAGAGGACATGCCGGGTATGAAGATGGACGGTATGGAGAGCAAGCAGATGACTGAGGAAACAAAGCAGGCTCCAGTCGCGAATGCCGATGGAACGATCAAGGCTATCGATACTGTGAAGCATACGGTGACTATCTCTCACGGCGCTGTGCCTGCCGTGCGATGGCCGCCGATGACCATGGTCTTTTCCGTAACGCAAGATAAGTTGACAGGGCTGACGGCCGGAGACCGTGTATCTTTTTCCTTCCTGATAGAGGGTGGTAGAGCTACGATTGTGTCCATTCAAAAGTGAAACAGCGGTGGTGAAAGTGGCCGGCGCGCTTGTCGAGCCGACCATTATCACTAAATCTGCAGGTCAGAAAAATGTACGCCTCGTTTTGAGTCGCGAGCAGTCGAGATGCGACGAAGTTGAGGCCGGTCTCTGTTGGGCTTCTTTTCCTTCCCTTTGGCGAATATCTTTCTGACCAGACCAATGGCTGCCGTTGACCCATTTCCGTCCGATGTGGTGCTCGAACGTGAAACAGCGGGCGTGTAGTCGAGCTTTTAGCTGACATCTTTGCCGATGCGCCGGAGAGTGCAGCCGCTCGTCGCAATAACCGGCAGGAATGGCCTCTATGCACGGTTATCCAGTGACTGGATCTGCTCTGCGCGCGAGCATAATGATGCGTCTTCTCTAATTACGAAATGAGAACCGGACGATCATGAGTGGGAGCGAGCGCTGGATAGTCAAATGCCAGGATACTGAGGATGGTAGCGGTGATGTCATCGTTGATTTACCCCCAGAACTGCTTGCCAAAATGGGAGTAGGTGTGGGGGACGATCTGACGATTACGGTAGCGGACGGCGCAATAGTGCTGAAGCCTACGCATGGAACAACATCAGTGCAGCCCGTGTTTGCTGGAGTCCTGCTTGATGAAGCTTATCATGCCTACCGCATCCGGCTGGAGGCGTCTCTTAATATCCCCTCAAACGCCTCTGACCAGGACATTCACGACATTATCGTAGCTGGCTTCTCGGCCAGCCTGATCCAGTCGCTTTGCGACGTTGGAACTATAAGTCCGGAAGAACGCGACAGAATTATTCCACTCAAAATGCTCAAAACAAAATTGGTCAGCAATCAGCTTTTAACGGTGGATGAGAGTGATCGCCTGTTCCGCTTTGCACATATTACCGCCATGGCCGATGTGATCTTCGGGGACGCAGAGAAGGCCAAACAATGGCTTTCCAAACCGAAATCCCGGTTTTCGGGTAAAAGTCCAACAGCGATGCTCACTACAACTCACGGCACACATCGGGTCGAACAAATGCTGATTGAGGTAAATGAGGGCATGTCATTTCGATCTAACCGCAGCTAAGTAGAACCATCACAATTGGGTACGCGCCCCCAAGGGCATTTTTGTCAAAATATTCATTCAGCTGGCATGCTCCGTTAAGCCGTTTACCCCTGAGTTCACTGAGCCGGTGGTGTCACAATATTTTGTTCGGCTGCAATCTCGACTTTAAAAAGGCTCCCGCGGGTAGTGTCAAACTATGTTGTTATAAACTCATCCCGTCATTCGGATATCGTTATGCGTTGTGTCAATCTATGTTGTAAAAATGGCATCGCGGCAGGTTCCGTAAACGACTGATTTTATTGGTTTCCGTGTGTCAAACTATGATGTTGGGCACCAAACTTAAGATCGCATCCATCGAGCTCTTGTAGGAGCTGCCGAAGGCTGCGATCTTTTGCTTTTAACAAAGAGCGACCGCCCATGGACCGCTTCCAGGAAATGCAGGTATTCGCCGCCGTCGCCCAAGCCCAGGGCTTTTCGGCGGCAGCGCGGCATTTGGGTATGTCTGCAGCCAGCGTCACTCGCGCAGTCGCCGCGTTGGAGAAGCGCATCGGCACGCAGCTGCTCACGCGCACCACCCGCAGCGTCCACCTCAGTGAAGCGGGGCAGCGTTATCTGGAGGATTGTCGGAGAATTCTTGGCGAGGTGCAGGAAGCCGAGGATTCGGCGGCGGGCAGTCATGCCCAGCCCCGTGGGCAGTTAACGGTGACCGCCCCCGTCCTGTTTGGCGATCTTTTTGTCACACCGATCATGGTGAGTTACCTGACCCGGTTTCCTGAAGTCAGCATCAACGCTTTATTGGTTGATCGAGTCGTCAGCATGGTCGAGGAAGGCGTTGATGTCGCCGTGCGCATTGGCGAGCTGGCCGACAGTAATCAGCATGCTATTCGGGTGGGTGAGGTTCGCCGGGTCATCTGTGCGTCGCCGTCCTTTCTCCAGGCTAATGGCCGACCAGTACACCCGCAGGATCTTGCCCAAGTGCCGGTCATTGCAACTTCCGCGACAGGGCTGCAACGCAACTGGCCATTCCTCGACGCCGGCAATTCGCTGATGGTGCGCCTGGAACCGCGGCTGACGGTGACGGCTAATCAGGCGGCAATCAGTGCGGCTTGCATGGGGCTGGGTCTCACTCGGGTGCTTTCCTACCAAGTGGCGAATCACGTCGAGGCAGGTGAGCTGGAAGTTGTGCTCGCGGAGTTCGAACTGCCACCGCTGCCCATTCATGTCGTCTACCAGGGCGGCCGTAAGGCACCGGCGCGCATTCGCGGCTTCGTGGATTTTGCAGTCAATGAACTGCGCGAACATCCGTCCCTGCGTCGCTGAATTATTGCTCTTAGTGAAATAAATGATTGCGGATGCTGGTGATTCTATAGATCTGTGGATTGGTAGAGGATGGCTTTCCTCGGCGCTGAGCTCCTCATCTGCGCCCCAACTGCGGAGTTCACCATGCAACCGATCAAACTCTATAACTTCCCGCGCTCCGGCCATGCCCATCGCGCCGAGCTGATGCTGTCCCTGCTGCAGCTACCCACTGAGCTGATCTTCGTCGACCTGGCCAAGGGCGCGCACAAGCAGCCCGAGTACCTGGCCCTCAATCCTTTCGGGCAAGTGCCAGTACTGGATGATCAGGGAGTCATCCTCGCCGATTCCAATGCGATTCTGGTTTATCTGGCGCACAAGTATGGCAACGGTCGCTGGTTGCCGACGGATCCTGTGGCAGCCGCCAGGGTGCAACGCTGGCTGTCGGTTGCTGCGGGGCAGATTGCTTTTGGTCCGGCTCGTGCTCGGCTGATCACAGTGTTCGGTGCGCCCTACGATGCCGAAGAAGCCATCACTCGCGCCCACGACCTGCTCAAGGTTATGGACCATGAACTGGCGGATAACCCATGGCTGGCCGGAACCGAACCTACGATCGCCGATGTCGCTGCCTACAGTTACATCGCCCATGCGCCTGAAGGCAATGTATCACTCGAGGCTTACGCCAATGTGCGCGCCTGGCTGGCGCGTGTAGAAGCCTTGCCAGGGTTTGTGCCGATGCCGCGTACCGTCGCCGGTTTGCAAACCACTGCCTGATGCAGGGGAGATGCCGTTATGGAACGTTCACCGTGGCACGTCGGCGAAAGACAGTTGCAAGAGCATGTCGGAGTAGCCGAGCGCATGGAGGCATTCGGACGCAGGGTGATTCGCCGCGAGATGCCGGATCAGCACCGCCAGTTTTATCAGCAACTGCCATTCATGCTGTACGGTGCGGTGGATGCAAATGGTGATCCGTGGGCCAGCGTGCTTGAAGGCGCGCCTGGATTTGCCCACTCCCCGCAGCCCGGTGTGTTGCAATTCGACAGCCTGCCGGGTGCCGATGACCCGGCGCAATTGACCCAAGGCGCCGCGATCGGACTCCTGGGCATCGAGCTGCACACCCGGCGCAGGAATCGTCTCAATGGCCATATCGGCAACCAAACAGCCATAGGATTTGACGTTACGGTTGACCAGTCCTTCGGCAATTGCCCGCAGTACATTCAGTTGCGTCAGTTTCATACAGTGCCGCTGGCAGAACCTTCGTCGCGCATTGCTGAACGCCTGGGCGCGCTGGATTTCGCGGCCCAGGACATGATTACCCGTGCCGACACCTTCTTCGTCGCCAGTTATGTAGACATCGACGGCCAACGCGCGGTCGACGTATCGCATCGCGGTGGTCAGGCCGGATTCGTCCAGGTACATGGCAATCGACTGACCATTCCGGATTTTGCCGGTAATCTGCACTTCAACACCTTGGGCAACCTACTGGTCAATCCTCGGGCGGGCCTGTTGTTCATCGATTTCACTTCCGGCGACCTGCTGCAACTGGCGGGTCGCACTGAAATCATCCTCGATGGCCCACAGGTGGAATCCTTTCAAGGTGCCGAACGGTTGTGGACCTTCGACGTAGAGCGCGTGGTGCGTCGCCCGGCAGCTCTGGCTCTGCGCTGGCGCTTCGACGGAGTTTCGCCCAACAGCCTGATGACCGGCACCTGGGAGCAGGCGGCTGCGCGGTTGCAGGCCCAGGCGTTGGGCGATCGCTGGCGGCCATTGCGAGTGGTGCGCATCGAAGCGCAAAGCCGCAACATTCGCTCGATTTATCTCGAACCAGCGGATGATGCAGGGTTACCGGTGTTCCAGGCGGGTCAGCATTTACCGTTGCGATTTGATATCGGCGGTGGAAATCACATCCGCACCTACAGCCTGTCGAGCGCACCCTCCGACGATTTTTTCCGTATCAGCGTAAAGCGCGAGGGGCTGGTGTCTTCGTTCCTGCACGATCAGCTCAAGGTCGGTGATGTCCTGGAAGCTCGTGCACCCCAGGGGCATTTCACCGTGGCGCCCCACGAGCGACGGCCGTTGGTGTTGCTCGCGGCGGGCGTTGGCATTACGCCATTGCTCTCGATGTTGCGCGAGGTGGTGTATCAAGGCCTGCGCACCCGGCGCATTCGTCCTACGTGGTTGTTCCAGAGTTCGCGCACTCTCGACGACCAGCCATTTCGCGCCGAGCTGGATCAACTCCTGGAAACGGCGGGAGACGCGGTAAGGGTGCTGCGCTTGCTCAGCCAGCCGGAAGAAGGATTACTGGAGGGAGAGGACTTTGATCTGAGCGGACGGATCAGCACGGCGTTGCTCAACAACATCCTTGAAGTGGAAGACTACGACCAGCCGGATTTTGTCCTGTGCGGCCCCGGAGGTTTCACTCAGGGTTTGTATGACAGCCTGCGGGAACTGGACATTCGCGATGCGCAGATTCACGCGGAAACCTTTGGCCCCTCGACTCTGCGGCGCCAGCTAGACCCTGATGCCGTGGTGATCGACCAACCGCCGGCGGCGACTACCTCGGTGCCGGTGGTGTTCCAGCGATCGGCCAAGGAGGCCCGCTGGCAACCCGACGGTGGCAGTTTGCTGGAGTTGGCGGAAAGTCGCGGCTTGCGTCCTGAATTCAGTTGCCGGGGGGGGCATGCGGCACCTGCAAGACGCGCCTGGTGAGCGGCCAGGTTAATTATCCACAGCCCCCGGCGGAGATTCCCGGTGAGGGGCAAGTGTTGATCTGTTGCGCGGTGCCGGCGCAGGGATCACAGCCTTTGGTGCTTGACCTGTAGATACTCTGTTACCGGTCAAGCTTTCAGCAGGTGTTTTTCGCTGAAAAGCTTGGCCGTGTCGAAATCTTCTCCTGCGCGTATGCACGCCCACAAGCCTGTCAGGTATTTGCGCATAACCGC
>NZ_JZRI01000004.1:0-24206 GCF_000952175.1 Pseudomonas sp. ES3-33
GCCCCCAAGCAGATCATCTGTGCCGCGATGCGCAAGCTGCTGCATTTCGTTTACGGCGTGCTCAAGTCGGGCCAACCATATGACCCGAAACTTGCGCTTGCTCAGTGAGGTTCAAGACGGTATCTACAAGTAGGGCATTAAGCGGATCAAAAGATCGCAGCCCACGGCAGCTCCTACAGGTGAAGCGTTAAGCGAGCATAGGCCATAAACAAAACGGCCCCGCCAATTCACATGGGCGGGGCCGTTTTTGTTACATCAAAGGTTACTGAGCATCTTCCGTCGGAGCTTTCTCATCGTGAGACAAGCTGTAGACGTAAGCGGCCAGCAGGTGAACCTTGTCGTTGCCTTGCAGCTGTTCCTGGGCAGGCATCTGGCCCTGGCGGCCGTAACGGATGGTCTGCTGCAGTTGGGCGAAGCTCGAACCGTAGATGAACGCGCCCGGGTGGGTCAGGTCAGGTGCACCCATTGCCGGGGTACCTTTACCGGCCGGACCGTGGCACGCCACGCAGTTGGCCGCGAACAACTTCTGCCCGGCAGCCGGGTCAGCCTTGGCGCCTTCCGGCAGCTTGCGACCATCGAGGTTGGTCAGCACGTAGGCAGCCACGTCCGCCACGCCTTGCTCGCCAATCACTTCAGCCCACGCCGGCATCACCGCGTGACGACCGCCCATGATGGTGGTCTTGATGGTTTCGGGCTCGCCGCCCCAGCGCCAGTCGGCGTCGGTCAGGTTCGGGAAGCCGTAGGCGCCCTTGGCGTCGGAACCGTGGCACACCGAGCAGTTGGAGGCGAACAGGCGGCCACCCATTTTCAGTGCTTGCGGATCCTTGGCCACTTCTTCGATTGGCATGGAAGCGAACTTGGCGAAGATCGGGCCGAAACGCGCGTCCGACTTGGCCATTTCCTTTTCCCACTCGTGCACGCCGGTCCAGCCGGTCTGGCCGTTGGCGAACGCGGTCTGCTTTTCGTTATCCAGGTAGTTGTAACCTGGCAGCAGGCCTTTCCAGTTGCCCAGGCCCGGGTAGAGCACCAGGTAGCCGAGGGCGAAGATGATGGTGCCCACGAACAGCATGAACCACCATTTCGGCAGCGGGTTGTCGTACTCCTCGATCCCGTCGAAGGAGTGTCCAACCGTTTCTTCCGTCTGCTCGGCGCGCTGGCCCTTGCGGGTGGACAGCAGCAGCCAGGTCAGGGCGAAGATGGTGCCCAGACTGAGGACTGTGACGTACAGACTCCAGAACGTAGTCATTCTTTGTTACTCCTAGAAGCTTGCTCGACGTGCTTGATGGCTTCGGGATCATCCGCGAAAGGCAGCAAGGTAGCGTCTTCAAACTCCGACTTGCGCTTGGGGCTGAACACCCACAGCGCCAGACCGATGAAGGCCACCATCACGACAACGGTGCCCAGGCCACGAATCATCCCGATATCCATCTAAATCACCGTTTGCTTTTGATGATGGTGCCCAGGCCTTGCAGATAGGCCACCAGCGCGTCCATTTCGGTTTTGCCCTTCACAGCATCCTTGGCACCGGCGATGTCTTCGTCGGTGTAAGGGACGCCGAGCGTGCGCAAGACTTCCATTTTCTTGGCGGTGTCTTTGCCGTCGAGCTTGTTTTCCACGAGGAACGGGTAGGCCGGCATTTTCGACTCGGGCACTACGTTGCGCGGGTTGTACAAATGCGCACGCTGCCAGTCATCGGAGTAACGACCGCCAACACGGGCCAGGTCCGGGCCGGTACGCTTGGAACCCCACAGGAACGGGTGGTCCCAGACGCTTTCACCGGCGACCGAGTAGTGGCCGTAGCGTTCGGTTTCAGCACGGAACGGGCGGATCATCTGCGAGTGGCAGCCGACACAACCGTTGGCGATGTACACGTCGCGGCCTTCCAGTTCAAGGGCGGTACGCGGCTTCATGCCTTCTACCGGCTTGTTGGTGACGTCCTGGAAAAACAGCGGAACGATCTGGGTCAAGCCGCCGATACTGACGGCGATAACCATGAAGAAGGCCAGCAGGCCAATATTCTTCTCGACTGCTTCATGCTTCATCAGTGAGCTCCAACTACAGCAATCTGTTCGGCAGCTTCGGCTTCAGCCGGGTTCGAGGCACGTACGGTACGCCATACGTTGTAGGCCATGAACAGCATGCCGCTGGCGAAGAACGCACCGCCCAGGGCGCGAACGATGAAGCCCGGGTGGCTGGCTTGCAGCGCTTCGACGAAGGAATAGGTGAGGGTGCCGTCGTCGTTGATTGCACGCCACATCAGGCCCTGGGTGATGCCGTTGACCCACATCGATGCGATGTAGAGCACGGTACCGATGGTCGCGAGCCAGAAGTGCGCGTTGATCAGGCCGATGCTGTGCATCTGCACACGACCGAACAGTTTCGGGATCATGTGGTAGATCGCGCCGATCGAAATCATCGCCACCCAGCCCAATGCACCGGCGTGTACGTGGCCGATGGTCCAGTCGGTGTAGTGCGACAGCGAGTTCACGGTCTTGATGGCCATCATCGGGCCTTCGAAGGTCGACATGCCGTAGAACGCCAGGGAGACCACCAGGAACCGCAGGATCGGGTCGGTGCGCAGCTTATGCCAGGCGCCCGACAGGGTCATCATGCCGTTGATCATGCCGCCCCAGCTCGGAGCCAGCAGGATGATCGACATCGCCATGCCCAGGGACTGAGCCCAGTCCGGCAGAGCGGTGTAGTGCAGGTGGTGCGGGCCGGCCCAGATGTACAGGGTGATCAGCGCCCAGAAGTGCACGATGGACAAGCGATAGGAGTAGATCGGACGCTCGGCCTGCTTCGGAACGAAGTAGTACATCATCCCCAGGAAGCCGGTGGTCAGGAAGAAGCCCACCGCGTTGTGACCGTACCACCACTGGATCATCGCATCCGTTGCACCGGCGTAGGCCGAGTAGGACTTGAAGAAGCTGACCGGCAGGGAAGCGTGGTTGACGATGTGCAGCATCGCCGTCACGACGATGAAGGCACCGTAGAACCAGTTGCCCACATAGATGTGCTTGGTCTTGCGCTTGGTGATGGTGCCGAAGAACACCAGTCCGTAGGTGACCCAGACGATGGCCAGCAGAATAGCCAAAGGCCATTCCAGCTCAGCGTATTCCTTGGTGGTGGTGTAACCCAGCGGCAAGGTAACGATGGCGCCGACGATCACCGCTTGCCAACCCCAGAAGGTGAAGGCGGCGAGGCTGTCGGAAATCAGTCGCGTTTGGCAGGTTCGCTGCACGACGTAATAAGAAGTGGCAAACAGTGCACAACCACCGAAGGCGAAAATCACCAGGTTGGTGTGCAACGGGCGAAGGCGTCCAAAGCTCGTCCATGGCAGACCGAAGTTTAATTCCGGCCATACCAGTTGCGAGGCGATGAAGACACCAAGCCCCATGCCAAGGATCCCCCAGACCACCGTCATGATGGCGAACTGGCGGACTACCTTATAGTTATAAGCAGTCGGACTGATTGCTGTGCTCATTCTAAGGTTCCACGGTTTGGGTGTTTTATTAGGAGTAAAAATCGGCCGCAAGTATGTAGAAAGCGGGGGGTCATTGCAACGCGCCATGACCTGGGTCAATGCTTTCAAAAGCTGATTCTGCGGCCTTTCCATGCGCCGCGTAAGGACAAAATTGCCCATGGACAAAATGTCGCAGCAGACGAAAGAGCCGAGGGGGTCAGGTCAGATGTAACGGGGTGTGTTCAAACACAACGATCAGGTGACAGGAGGCGATTTGCGCGACAGCCGGTATCTACCAGCCTTTGCGGCCTGTCATCGAGCACATTCGTCGAACGCATCGCGTCGGGTCGACCTGGAACCGGCTCATGCCAGTCCGCATCTGGGCAAGCTTAGACCCGAATTCGGGGAACCGAAAGGCGTACTAAGGAAGGGTGCGACACTTGGTCGCAAAGGAGCAGGGAACTGCCGCATGCAGGCGAATGCGGCAGTAGAGCGGTCGAGAGCTATTCGCGTTTGCCTTCAGCCTGCAAACGATCGGTATTCAAACCGTGGGACAGGCTGTACACATAAGCCGCCAACAGTTGCACCTTATCGTTGCCCAGCAGCTCATTCTGCGCCGGCATGTGACCCTGGCGACCATGACGAATCGTTTGCTCGAGCTGCGTCAGGCTGGTGCCGTAGATAAAGCCGGCCGGGTGCGTCAGGTTCGGCGCGCCCATGGCCTCGGTGCCCTGGCCATTCGCGCCGTGACAGGCCGTGCAGGTGGTGCTGAACGCTTGCTGGCCGGCTTGCAGGTCGGCCTTGGTATCCGCTGGCAACGGCAGCCCTGCCAAGTCGTGACGCACGTAGGCGGCCACGTTCTTCACGCCGGCTTCACCGAGGATTTCGCCCCAGGCCGGCATCGCCGCCATGCGACCGCCCATGATCGTGGTCTTGATCATCTCGGCATCGCCGCCCCAGCGCCAGTTGCTGTCGGCGAGGTTGGGGAAGCCGAACGCGCCCTTGGCATCCGAGCCGTGGCACACCGAGCAATTGGAGGCGAACAGGCGGCCACCCATCTTCAGCGCTTGCGGGTCATTAGCCACTTCTTCCACGGGCATCGACGCGAATTTGGCGTAGATCGGCCCAAACTTCGCGTCAGCCTTGTTCATCTCCCTTTCCCACTCGTGCACGCCGGTCCAGCCATCTTCATAGCCGGGCAGGATGCCTTTCCAGTTGCCCAGGCCCGGGTACAGCACCAGGTAACCGACGGCAAACACCAACGTGCCGGCGAACAGCATGAACCACCACTGCGGCAACGGGTTGTCGTACTCCTCGATGCCGTCGAAGCTGTGGCCCATGGTCTGGTCGACGCTGCCCTTGGTCTCGCCCTTGCGGGTGCCGATCAGCAGCCAGGTCAGGCCGATCAGGCTGCCGATGGTCAGTACGCAGATCCACGTACTCCAGAAAGTGGTCATGACCGGGTACTCCTTGTTGTTGCAGGTTCTGGGGGGCTGTCAGGTTGCGGCTCGTCGGCGAACGGCAGCAGGCGCGCTTCGGCGAATTCCGGATTGCGCTTGGTGTTGAACACCCACAGCGTCAGGCCGACGAAGGCCACGAACACCACGACCGTGCCCAGGCCGCGGATCATTCCAGTGCTCATCTCAAACATCACTCACCTCTTGCTCTTGATGGCAGTGCCGAGCACTTGCAGGTAAGAAACCAGGGCGTCCATCTCGGTCTTGCCCTTGAGGCTGGCCACCGCGCCGCTGACGTCGTCATCGGTGTACGGCACGCCGAGGGTGCGCATGGTGCGGATCTTGGTTTCGGTATGGCTGCTGTCCACCGCCTGCGTGACCAGCCATGGGTAGGCCGGCATCTTCGACTCGGGCACCACGTTGCGCGGGTTGTACAAATGCGCGCGATGCCAGTCATCCGAGTAGCGGGCGCCGACCCGGGCCAAGTCCGGTCCGGTACGCTTGGAACCCCACAGGAACGGGTGATCCCACACGCTCTCGCCGGCCACCGAGTAGTGCCCGTAGCGTTCGGTTTCGGCGCGGAACGGCCGGATCATCTGCGAATGGCAACCCACGCAACCTTCCCGAATGTAGATGTCGCGCCCTTCCAGCTGCAGCGCGGTGTAGGGCTTCATGCCTTCCACCGGCTTGTTGGTCACGTCCTGGAAGAACAGCGGCACGATCTGGGTCAGGCCGCCGATACTCACGGCCAGCACCATCAACAGCATGAGCAGGCCGACGTTTTTCTCGATTGTTTCGTGTTTCATCGCGGACTCCTCAGGCGATCTGCGCGGCAGTGGCGACGTCGGCAGGCTGCGAGGCCCGTACGGTGCGCCAGGTGTTGTAAGCCATCAGGAACATGCCGCTCAGGAAGATCGCGCCGCCTACCAGGCGCACGACGAAGCCTGGGTGGCTGGCCACCAGGGTTTCGACGAAGGAGTAGGTCAGCGTGCCGTCTTCGTTGATAGCGCGCCACATCAGGCCCTGGGCAATGCCGTTGACCCACATGGAGGCGATGTACAGCACGGTGCCGATGGTCGCGAGCCAGAAGTGCGCGTTGATCAGGCCGATGCTGTGCATCTGCGCACGACCGAAGATTTTCGGGATCATGTGATACAGCGCGCCGATGGAAATCATCGCCACCCAGCCGAGTGCACCGGCGTGTACGTGGCCAATGGTCCAGTCGGTGTAGTGGGAGAGGGCGTTGACGGTCTTGATCGCCATCATCGGACCTTCAAAGGTCGACATGCCGTAGAACGCCAGCGAGACGACCAGGAAGCGCAGGATCGGATCGCTGCGCAACTTATGCCAGGCGCCCGACAGGGTCATCATGCCGTTGATCATCCCGCCCCAGCTTGGAGCCAGCAGAATCAGCGACATCACCATGCCCAGCGACTGCGCCCAGTCCGGCAGCGCGGTGTAGTGCAAGTGGTGCGGACCTGCCCAGATGTACAGGGTGATCAGCGCCCAGAAGTGCACGATCGACAGGCGATAGGAATACACCGGCCGCTCGGCCTGCTTGGGCACGAAGTAATACATCATGCCAAGGAAGCCGGCCGTGAGGAAAAAGCCCACCGCGTTGTGGCCGTACCACCACTGCACCATCGCATCGGTCGCACCGGCATACACCGAATAGGACTTGGTGAAACTCACCGGCAGCTCAAGGTTGTTAACGATGTGCAGAATCGCCACGGTGATGATGAACGCACCGAAGAACCAGTTGCCGACGTAGATGTGCTTGGTCTTGCGCTGCATGATCGTGCCGAAGAACACCACGGCGTAGGCGACCCAGACGATGGTGATCAGAATGTCGATCGGCCATTCCAGCTCGGCGTATTCCTTGGAACTGGTGTAACCCAGCGGCAGGCTGATCGCCGCCAGCAGGATCACCACTTGCCAGCCCCAGAAACAGAACGCGGCAATTTTTGGCGCAAACAACTGCGTCTGGCAGGTGCGTTGCACCGAATAAAACGAACTGGCGAACAGGGCACAACCGCCGAAGGCGAAGATCACCGCGTTGGTGTGCAAAGGGCGCAGGCGCCCGAAGCTGGTCCACGGCAAATCGAAGTTAAGCTCGGGCCACACCAATTGGGCCGCGAGAAAAACCCCGAGCCCCATGCCGACGATGCCCCACACCACCGTCATAATGGCGAATTGGCGGACCACCTTGTAGTTGTAGGCGGTACTGATAGAAGTGTTCATGGTTCCCCATCCACGGTTCAGCCGAAGTGAGCACGCGTGCGACAAGGCAGCGCGTCCTTCGCCTGGAGTTATAGGCAGACTAAAAGCGAGGCAAGCATGGACAAAGAGCACAAGGCCAGTATTGACGGGGATCAATGGGCGCGGTGTGTGCAGGATCACGGATGGTTATGGGATGCCGCTGTAGGGCCGGCATCTGCGACGTTGATCCTCGCCCATGGCGCCGGTGCGCCGATGGACAGCGCCTGGATGAACGACATGGCGGCGCGCCTTGCTGCACTTGGGGTCAACGTGCTGCGCTTCGAGTTTCCGTACATGGCGCAACGGCGTATCGACGGCGGCAAACGCCCACCGAATCCGGCGCCGAAACTGCTGGAATGCTGGCGGGAGGTGTATGCCCTGGTGCGACCCCATGTCGCCGGGAAACTGGCCATCGGCGGCAAGTCCATGGGCGGGCGGATGGCCAGTTTGCTGGCGGATGAACTGGGCGCGGATGCGCTGGTGTGCCTGGGGTATCCGTTCTACGCAGTGGGCAAGCCGGAGAAACCGCGGGTGGAACACCTGGCCGGCTTGAAGACCCGTACGCTGATTGTGCAGGGCGAGCGGGATGCGCTGGGGAATCGGGAGGTTGTCGAAGGGTACCAATTGTCATCGAGCATCGAGGTGTTCTGGCTGGTGGCGGGGGATCATGACCTCAAGCCCCTGAAAGCCTCCGGCTTTACCCACGAACAACACCTGGCCGCTGCTGCGCAGAAGGTTGCCGATTTCCTTCAGTGACATTTGCGGTGGCTGCAGGGCCTCATCGCGGGCAAGCCCGCTCCCACAGGTTTTGTGCAGCAACAAAAAACCCGGAAGCTACCCGGGTTTCTGCTCATACACGCCCCCGTAGGAGCTGCCGAAGGCTGCGATCTTTTGATCTTGATCTGAATCTAACCCTCAACCCTACCGATTAAACCGCTCAACCAACGAATACTGCGTACTCGCCGTCTTCGTCAGCTCTTCACTCAACAACGCCGAATGCTGCGCCTGCTCCGACGTCTGATCCGCCAGCTGCGAAATATTGCTGATATTGCGACTGATCTCCTCAGCCACAGCACTCTGTTCCTCAGTCGCCGCCGCAATCTGCGTCGTCATGTCAGTAATATTGGCCACCGCCTCACTGATCCCCACCAACGCCTGATCCGCCTCCAGCACCCGCGCCACACCTTCCTCGGCCTGACGATGCCCGGCTTCCATGGTCTGCACGGCGGTACTGGCCGTCTGCTGCAGCTTGGCGATCAGCGCATGAATCTGCCCGGTGGACTCACTGGTCCGCTGCGCCAGTTGCCGCACCTCATCCGCCACCACCGCAAAGCCACGACCCATCTCACCGGCACGGGCCGCTTCGATCGCCGCGTTCAGCGCCAGCAGGTTGGTCTGGTCCGCGATACCCTTGATCACGTCCACCACACCACCAATCTCGTCACTGTCCTTGGCCAGTTGGGTCACGGTCATCCCGGTTTCCCCAACCACCACCGACAGGCGCTGAATGGCATCACGGGTTTCCCCGGCAATGGTACGACCACGCCCCGTCAGGCGATTGGCTTCCTGGGTGGCATCCGCCGTGCGCTGCACATGGCTGGCCACTTCCTGGGTTGTCGCCGCCATCTGGTTCACCGCAGTCGCCACCTGCTCGGTCTCAACCCGCTGACGCTCAAGGCCAGTCGAACTGTTGTGCGCCAGGGTGTCGGACTGCCTGGCCTGATCGGTCAGATGCTCGGCAGTGTCCTGCAAACGGGTCAGGCAGGTCTTCAGACGCGCTTCCTGACTCAGAATCGACATCTCCAACCGCGCCTGTGCGCCACGGCTGTCGGTGTACATCTGCGCAATCAACGGATCGGAGGTGGTCTGCTCAGCCAAACGCAACAAGCGCTTCAAGCCGCGCTGCTGCCAGCTCAAGCCCATCAGGCCCAACGGCACCGAAAGCCCGGCGGCAAGGGCAAAGCCCCAGTGCGAAGTCAGCGTGGCGCCAATCATGAAACTCAACTGGCTCACCAGAATAAACGGCAACCAATCCTGCACAACCGGCAGCCACTTATCACTGGCAGGAACCGCCGACTTGCCCTGGTTAAGCCGCTGATACAACGCCTCGGCACGACGGATCTGCTCAGCAGTCGGCTTGACCCGCACCGACTCGTAACCGATCACCTGATTGCCTTCGAAGATCGGCGTCACATAGGCGTTAACCCAATAGTGATCACCGCTCTTGCAGCGATTCTTGACGATGCCCATCCAGGGCTGACCCTGCTTGAGCGTGCCCCACATATGCGCGAACACCGCCGATGGCACGTCAGGATGACGAACCAGATTGTGCGGCGCACGGATCAGTTCCTCACGCGAAAACCCGCTGATCTCGACAAAGTCGTCGTTACAGTAGGAAATCACGCCCTTGGCATCGGTCGTGGAAATCAACCGCTGCTGAGCCGGGAAGGTCCGCTCGCGTTGAGTGATGGGCTGGTTATTACGCATGGCATATTCAATCCGTGAGGCTTTCACAGGGTTTCGGCGGCGCCAGGGATTTGTTGAATTTTTTTATTGCCCATGGCCCGCAAAGACGGCCTGACAGCCACCAGATCCCGCGAAATGAAACAAAGCCCCCCTGTAGGAGCTGCCGAAGGCTGCGATCTTTTGACCTTGATTTTCAAGAAACGAAGATCAAAAGATCGCAGCCTGCGGCAGCTCCTACATTGACTTCATGATCAATAAGAAAGTTGAGAGTGAAGACCAAGTTTAATCATTGGCTGAATATTTTAGCCTCACGCTTAGCTTGAGCATTTAATACAGCCCGCAAAGCACTGCCTGTGCGAGGAAACTGCAAAAGAACAAAGTATCAGAAAGTTCTGTAGGAAAACTTAACCGCTGTATGTAGGAATGTTCCTGTTGTCTCCAGCGGCATTGTTTCAAGGGGTAGCGAGTGCCAATCACAGTGTTACTTTAGTCCCCCTCGTTTATTACCCGGTTCTCCAAGTTGCCCTCATTACTGTCGAGGGCGCAATTCCTTACGTGCGTTTCGTTTATTTATATAAGCGTTATCAGCAGCACTATGGCCGCGCCCGTTACCAATCCCGGCGATCAGGACATTATCCGTGATCGCCAGAATCGCTTATTGCAAGAGCAGCGCCAGCGGCTGGAAGAGCTCAAGGCGTTGCCCGGCAGCCCGAGCATGCCAGACGCACCGGCCATGCCCGCTGATTCCCGTTGCTTTGCCATCGACACGATCAACATCGAGGGCGCCCAGCACCTGCCCGCCGGCGCGCGTTCGCGCCTGCTCAAACCCTACCTCGGCCAATGCCTGGACGTGGCCCGGCTCAACGAGCTGCTCAAGGTCATCACCGAGTATTACCTGTCCAGCGGGCTGGTCACCAGTCGCGCCTATTTGCCACAACAGGACCTGTCCAGCGGCCACCTGAGAGTGCTCGTGGTCGAAGGCACGCTTGAAGGCCTGGACCGCGCAGAGGACAGCGGGCTGTCGGCGCGTGAATTGGCCATGGCGTTTCCCGGCGCCGATGGCGAGCTGTTGAACCTGCGTCAGATCGAGCAACTGGTCGACCAGCTCAACCGGTTGCCATCGAACCAGGCCCGCATGGAACTGGCGCCGGGCGCGCAGGTGGGCGGCACCCGGGTAAGGGTGGAGAACACTGCGCAGAAACCCTGGCGCGCCAGCGTGTCGCGCAACAACGACGGGCAAAAATCCACCGGTGAACAGCAATGGGGCACCGCCCTGGAATGGGACAGCCCCCTGGGCCTGGCCGATCAACTGGTGCTGCGCGGTGGCCACGATGCCGTCAGCGACCGACGCAAGACCTCGCAAAACGCCATGCTCTATTACAGCCTGCCCTGGGGTTGGTGGAACTTCAGCTACAGCTATAGCCAGAGCGATTACCGCTCGCAGGTCCAGGCCAATGGTTTCAACTTCAAGCAGTCCGGCGACAGCCAGCACCACCTGCTGCGCGCAGAACGGGTGATCCATCGCGACGCTTTAAGCAAAACCTCGATGAGCCTCGGTGTCGCGCACCTGCGCACCAACGCCTACATCGAGGACAGTCGCCTGGACCTGAGCAGCAATCGGCTGAGCGAGCTGCAGTGGGGCATCAACCACGGTCGCCGGGTCGCCAGCGCCTTCATCAACTTCGACCTGGGCCTACAGCAGGGCATCGGCGCCTTCGACGCGCAAAGCGCAGGGCATCCCGGCCCCGGTGAACCCGAGGCGCGTTTTCGCAAGTACACCGCCACCGCCAGTTACCTGCAGCCTTTCACCCTGGGGGGCGAGTCCCTGAGTTTCACCAGCCTGGTCACCGGCCAGCACACCGACGATGTGTTGTTCAGCGCGCAACGCATCAGCCTCGGCGGCGCGTCCTCGCTGCGCGGTTTCAAGGACCAGCAACTGAGCGGTGACAGCGGTGCCTACTGGCGCAACGACCTGCGCTGGGCACGCCCGCTGACCGTGGCCTGGTTGCGCCCGGCCCTGGCCGAATACGGCGCCAGCCTGGGCTACGACCAAGGCGTAATTACCCACGACCGTTACAACGGTGATCAGCACGGGCGCCTCTCCAGCCATTCGCTGGAGCTGTTTGCCCGCGGCCAGCACCTGTCTGCCGGCGTGACCTTCGCCCACTCCCTGAAACGCCCGGCCGCGATGACGGAGCGTGAAGCGCCGATCTACTTTCGCCTGGACTTCTTCCTGTAACCCTATTGCCGACAACGCCCTGTTGCATCGAGATTGATATGCCGACCCGTCCCTTCGCCCACCGGGCCCACCAGCCTTCTGCCGCCCCTGCAAGCCCTGAACGCTTCTGCGGCCTGCCCAAGCGCGGCCTGGCGCTGATCCTGGCCAATGCGCTGTTCTGGCAGCCGCTGCTGGTGCAGGCCGATGGCATTGTGGTCAGCGGCCCCGGCACCTCACTGGGCCAGGCCGGCAATGGCGTGCCCATCGTCAACATCGCCGCGCCCAATGCGAGTGGCCTGTCGCACAATCAGTTCAGCGACTACAACGTCGGCGCCAACGGGGTGATCCTCAACAACGCCACGACGCGCACCCAGGCCACGCAACTGGGCGGGATCATTCTCGGCAACCCGAACCTGCAGGGCTCGGCGGCCAGCACCATTCTCAACGAAGTCAACGGCGGTAATCCGAGCCACCTGCGCGGGTATACCGAAGTCGCGGGGCCATCGGCGCGCGTCATCGTCGCCAACCCTTATGGCATCAGTTGCAACGGCTGCGGCTTCATCAACACCCCACGTGCCACCCTTACCACCGGCACCCCGATCCTGAACAACGGACGCCTCGATCACTTTCAGGTCGATGGCGGCAGCGTGAGCATCGAGGGTGCGGGGCTGAATGCCGGCAACGTGGACAGCTTCGAGATCATCACCCGCACGGCCAGGCTCAATGCGCAGATCAACGCCCGCAACCTGACCCTGATCGCGGGCCGCAACGACGTTGACGCACAGACCCTCAATGCCACGGCGCGTGCCGACGACGGCAGCGTCAAGCCACAGCTGGCCATTGACTCCACCGCGCTGGGTGGCATGTACGCCGGCGCCATCAAACTGGTGGGCACCGAAGCCGGTGTCGGGGTTCGGTTAGCCGGCAACCTGGCCGCCAGCGGTGGCGATATCCAGATCGATGCCAATGGTCATCTGACCCTGGCCCAGGCGGCGTCCAGCCAAGGCATCAGCGTCAAGGCGGCGAGCCTGGATGCGCAAGGTCCGGTCTATGCCGGCACCACCCTGGAGGTTAAAACCAACGGCGCCTCAAGCAACCGGCAAAGCCTGGCTGCCCGTGATCGCATCAGCCTGAGCGCCGGTGGCCAGCTGACCAACAGCGGCATCATCGAGGCCGGCGTCAATGCCGACAACAGCCGCAACAGCGTCGGCGATATCAGCCTCAGTGCGCAGAACGTGCGCAACAGCGGTAGCGTGACGGCCAGTCGCAACCTCGACGCGGGCGTCAGCCAAACCCTGGATAACCGTGGCGGCACGCTGAGTGCGCAAAACGGCGTGCAGGTCACTGCCTCGACGCTGGACAACCGTGAGCAGGGTCGGGTGCTCAGCCACAACAGCCTCACCCTGCACGCGGACCAAGTGCTCAACCAACAGGGCCTGATCAACAGTCGCGGCTCGCTCGAGGCGCAGGTGGGTCACCTGGATAACAGCGCGGGTGAGTTCTCCAGCGCTGCAGCGGCCGTCCTTAATGTGGCATCCCTCGACAACGTCGCCGGCCTGATCATGGCCGGGCAGGACCTTCGCCTCACCGCCAGCGGCGCGATCAATAACCGTAACGGTCAATTGGGTGCAAACCAGGCGTTGAGCCTCTCGGGCAGCACCCTGGATAACCGCCAGAATGGACGGGTCAGCGCTACCGGCGATCTTGACCTCAGCGTTACGCACCTGGACAACCAGGGCGGTGAACTGATCGCCCAGGGTAACCTGAACCTGAGCGGCACCTCGCTCGATAACCGCCACAACGGCTTGCTCGGCGCGGCCAACGTGCTGACCGTCCAGGTCGATACGGTGGATAACCGAGGCGGGGAGCTTTCCAGCTCGGCAGCGCTGAACCTGAGCGGCCAGCAACTGAACAACAGTGACGGCGGCAAGGTGCTGGCCGGCACCGACCTGAGCCTTGGCGTCGCACACTTGCTTAACCAAAACCAGGGCTTGCTGCAGGCCAAGGGCAATGTCTCATTGGCCGGTCAGACCCTGGACAACGGCGGCGGGACGGTCAGCGCCTTGTCGGCAGTGGATATCCGCCTCGACGCTGCCCTGACCAATTTCGGCGGTTCAATCAGCAGCGAAGGCGCACTGACGGTGAGCGCCGCGAGCCTGACCAATCGCCAGGGCAGCCTGTCCAGTGCCGGTCCACTTAGCCTGACCAGCCTAGGTGTGGTCGACAACCAGGGTGGTCAACTGGTCGCCGATGCCAGCCTCAGCCTGCACAGCGCCAGCCTGGATAATCGCCAGCGCGGCAACATCAGTGGCAAAGGCCCTGTGCGCCTCGACACGGGCGCGTTCGATAACAGCCACGGCGGGCGCCTGACCAGCAGCGATACCCTTGAACTGACGGCCGCCCAGCTGACCAACCAGGACACAGGCCGCATCGCCAGCGACCAGGCTTTGAGCGCCAACGTCACCGGCCTGGACCAACAAGGCGGCCTGTTGTTCAGCAACAGCGCGCTGAGCCTGAACCTCAATCGCGGCCAGTTGAACAACCAGAACGGCCTGATCAGCGCACCGCTGCTGATACTCAGCCACCTCAACGAAGTGAACAACCAGGGCGGGGAAATCTCCAGTGCCCAAGCCTTTACCTTCGCCGCCAACAGCCTGGACAACCGCGACGGCAGACTGCTGAGCAACCAGGCACTGACCGTGCGCGTGGAGCAGGCGCTGGGCAACCTCAAAGGCCTGATCGCCGCGTCGGCCCTCCACGTGCGGGCCGCTAGCGTCAACAACCAGGGCGGTACCCTGACCAGTCGCGACACCCTCGACCTGAGCGTCGACGGCCTGCTGGACAACCAGGCTCACGGCCTGATCAACGCCACCCGGCGCCTCAATATCCAGACCGTCGCGCTGAACAACCAAACCGGCGGATCGCTGCTGGGCAGCGCCATCGCCCTGGATTTCGGCGCGGCGGGCGGCGACCTGAACAACGCCGGTGGCCTGATCACCACCGCTGGTGCGCTGGGCATCCACCACCTGCGCGACCTGAACAACCAAGGCGGCGAGATCTCCAGCGAGCAAAGCTTCTCACTCGCCGGCCGCCACCTCGATAACCACAACGGCAAGCTCATCAGCAGCCAGTACCTGACGCTCGACGGCCTTGGCGTGACCAACCAGAACGGCTTGATTTCCGGCTGGGAAGGGCTGGCCGTCAATGCCAGCAACCTGGACAACCGCAATAACGGCACGCTCTCCAGCCGCAACGGTAACCTCGACGTAGCCGTCAAAAACGCCTTGCTCAACAGCGATGCCGGCGCCTTGGTCAGTCAGCACAACCTGACCGTCAAAGCCGGCAGCCTCGACAACCGCAACGGCGGAATCCTCTCCAGCGCCGCCGCTCAGGCGCTGACCGTCGACGCTGAGTTGAACAACAGCCAGGGCGGCCAGATCGACAGCGGTGCTGCCCTGACCGTACAGGCTTCAACCCTCAACAACCGCAGTGGAGTCATCAGTGCCGCGCAGGCCCTGGGCATCACCGCCGACGCGCTGGATAACAGCAGCGCCAGCCTGATCGGCAACAACGCCGTCACCCTCAACCTGCTCGGCGCCCTGACCAATACCCAGGGCAAACTCGCCAGCGCCGGGCCTTTGCGCCTGAGCGCCACACAGGTAGACAACCAGGGCGGCCAACTCGCCAGCCAAGGGCTGTTCACCCTCCTGACGGGCGGCCTGGACAACCGCCAGCGTGGCACAGTCGCCGCCAACGACCTGCTGACGCTGACCGCCACGGGCGTGGTGCAAAACGACGCCGACGGCCTGATCTACAGCCAGCACGGCGATGTGCAGCTGCAAGCCGCACGCCTGAGCAACGGCCAAGGCACCCTGCAAAGCCAGGGCGTGCTGACCCTGGACGTTGCCGGTGATATCGACAACCAGCAAGGTCGTATCCTCGCCCAGCACGGTGACCTTAACCTCAACGCCGGCAACCTCGATAACCGCGGCGGCGTCCTGGCCAGCCTGCACGCCACACTGACCGCCACCCTCAGCGGTTGGCTGCAAAACGGCATCCACCTGATCAGCGGCCAGGGCGGCACCACCCAGGCCGAGCGCCTGAACCTGACGACGGCCAGTATCGACAACCAGGGCGGGCGCCTTGCCGCTCAATCGGGCGATGTGCTCCTCAACACCGGCCACTTCGATAACCGCAGTGGCGGCCTTTACGCCGCACAACGCCTCAGCGTCAACGGCGCCGACCTGGACAACCGCGCAGGGCAGATCGCCGCTCAACAGATCGACTTCAGCCTGGCCGGTGCCCTGAGTAATGCCCAAGGCATCCTCGAGAGCGACAGCACCCTCAACATCGCCGCCGCCCACCTGGACAACCAGGGCGGTCAACTGCGCGCCCTCGGCACCCAAGGCGCCAGCCGTTTCCAAATCGCGGGCCTGCTGGACAACCGCCACGGCACCCTGGAAAGCGCCAACACCGACCTGAGCCTGGGCCTGGGCGGTTTCCTCAACACCGGCGGCACCGTGCTGCACGTCGGCAACGGCACCTTCGATATCGCCACCGCCAACGTCATCAATGCCGGCGGCGACCTCATCACCCGGGGCGGCCTGACCCTCACGGCCGACCAGTGGACCAACAGCAGCGTCATCCAGGCCGGGCGCCTGAGCGTCAACGTCAACGACTTCACCCAGAGCGCCAGCGGCCAGTTGCTGGCCGCCGACAGCCTGATCGGCACCGGCGTGAACTGGCGCAACGACGGCCTGATCGCCAGCGACGGCAGCCTGGACCTGGGCCTGAGCGGCCTCTACACCGGCAAGGGTCGCCTCAGCAGCCGAGGTGACTTAATCCTGAGCACCGGGCAATTGAACCTGCCTGAAGTCGCGAGCATCGCCAGCGGCGGCGACAGCCTGATCACCGTCGCCGGCGTGCTGAACAACTACGGTCGCCTGACCTCCAGCGCCGACCTCATGCTGCACGCAGGCGCCGTGAACAACTACGGCACCCTGGGCAGCGGCCAAGACCTCACCCTCACCACGGCAGCGTTGCTCAATGATCACGGCCTGATCTTCAGTGGCTGGGACATGGGCCTGCGCGTCGCATCGCTCACCAACAGCTACGCCAGCCTCTACAGCCTGGGCGACCTGGACATCGACCGTGACGGCGACGGTGGTTGGGCCTCCAGCATCGTCAACAGCTCCGGCCTGATGCAGAGCGACGGCCGCATGAGCCTGGCCGCCAGCACCATCAAAAACATTCGTGCGCTGCTGACGGTCTCTGACGAGGGCATCTACACCGCCAAAATCGAACAAATCCCCTGCATCGAAGGCGTCAACGCCGGTGACTGCGGCGGCAAGCAAAACCGCGTCTGGGAAATCGTGCAGCGCGAAAAACTGCAAGTCACCGCCGCCAGTGCCGCGTCGAGCATCACCGCCGGTGGCGACCTGATTCTTAACGGCGGCGACCTGCTCAACCACAGCAGCACCCTGGCCACCAGCGGCAATCTGAGCGCCACGCTGAACAACCTGACCAACACCGGCGTGCAGACCTCCGATACCGAAACCGTGCGCGTGTTTCGTACCCAACGCGCCAGCAATGGCAGCGGCTGGGTCAACATGGCCCAGGCGTTCACCGACCGTTACTGGCTGCACGGCAACGGCTACGACGCCGGCAACCTCGGCGGCCTGGCGGCGGCCATGAGCCAGTTCATCGGCACCACCGAAGCTGAACTGCCGCAGTTTGGTCGCGTGACCCAACTGAGCACCGGTGACCAACGCTACGCCGCGATCATCCAGGCCGGCGGCAACGTCAACATCACCACCCAGAACGACTTCGACAACAGCGTGGTGCGGGCCGGCTTCGAGTACGTCGGCAGTGGCCCGAGCACCAATACCAGCGCCCCGGGCAACGCATTTTCCACCCGCGTGACCCTTAACCAGCAACTGCCCCCGGACCTGGCACAACAGCAAATCAACCCACTGGCGCTGCCAGGGTTCGAATTGCCCACCGGGCAGAACGGCTTGTTCCGCCTCAGTGGCCAGGGCAGTACCCAGGGCGACACCGGCCCGCACAGCTGGAACCTCAGCGAGGCCAGCGTCGGTGCGGCCGAGCGGCAACACGCCATACCCGGCACCGAGGGGCGCGACATCAGCCCCGACCCGTCCGGCAACCAGGGCATGGCCGGCGCGGTCAATGTGGCCAAGGTCCAGGGCCTGCCTGGCAACACCGGGCAATCCCAGCCGCATAAATACCTGATCGAAACCAACCCGGCACTCACCGACCTCAAGCAATTCATGAGCTCGGACTGCCTGCTCAGCCAACTCGGCTACAACCCCGACGACAGCGCCAAGCGCCTGGGCGACGGCTTCTACGAGCAGCAGCTGATCCAGCAAGCCGTGGTCGCCCACACCGGCCAGCGCTATCTCGACGGCTTGACCTCCGACGAAGACATGTTCCGCTACCTGATGGACAACGCCATCGCCAGCAAGGACTCGCTGATGCTGTCGCTGGGCGTCAGCCTCACCGCCGAGCAAGTAGCGGCCCTGACCCACGACATCGTCTGGCTGGAAACCGCGATCGTCGACGGCCAGCAAGTCATGGTCCCCGTGCTGTACCTGGCCCAGTCCGACAACCGCCTGGCCGCCAACGGCGCGCTGGTCCAGGGCCAGGACGTCAGCCTGATCGCTGGCCACAACCTCGACAACGCCGGCACCCTCAAGGCCACCGGCAACCTCGCCGCCATGGCTGGCAATAACCTGGTCAACAGCGGCCTGGTGCAGGCCGGCAATCGCCTCGACCTGCTCGCCGGCAACGACCTCACCAACCAGGCCGGCGGCATCATCAAGGGCCGCGACGTCAGCCTGACTAGCCTCACCGGCGACATCAGCAACGAACGCACCGTCACCAGCCACGACAGCAGCAACGGCTTCAACACCCAGCACCGCGACTTCGTCGACAATGCCGCACGCATCGAAGCCGCCAACGACCTCACCATCACCGCAGGCCGCGACTTCAACAACCTCGGCGGCGTCCTGCAAAGCGGCCGCGACACCAGCATCAGCGCCGGCCGCGACGTCACCCTCGGCTCGGCCACACAACTCAACAGCAACGAACACGGCAGCAAAAACCGCGACCTCGCCGTCACCCAACACAGCGCCAGCCTCGAAGCAGGCCGCGACCTGTCCATCAACGCCGGCCACGACCTCGCCATCGTCGCCAGCCAACTGGACGCCCAGCGCGACCTCGCCCTCAACGCCGGCAATAACCTCACCCTGGCCGCTGCTGCCAACGAAGACCACAGCTACAGCAAAACCCACAAAGTCGAAGCCCAGGAAGACCACGTCAGCCAGGTCGGTACCAGCCTCAACGCCGGCGGCAACGTCACCCTCGGCGCCGGCCAGGACCTCACGCTGATCGCCAGCACCGTCACCGCCGGCCAGGAAGCCTACCTGGTCGCCGGCGGCAACCTGCAACTGCTCGCCGCCCAAGACAGCGACTACTCCCTGTACGACAAGGAAAAGAAGGGCGGTTGGGGCAGCAAGGAAACCCAGCGTGACGAAGTCACCGACATCAAGAACATCGGCAGCCAAATCAACACCGGCGGCGACCTGACGCTGGTCAGCGGCGGAGATCAGCTGTACCAGGGCGCCAAGCTCGACAGCGGCAACGACCTGACCCTGCAAAGTGGCGGCAGCATCACCTTCGAAGCCGTCAAGGACATGCACCAGGAGAGCCACGAAAAGAGCAAAGGCGACCTGGCCTGGAACTCCGCCTCAGGCAAAGGCAACACCGATGAAACCCTGCGCCAGAGCCAATTGGTCGCACAAGGGCAGATGGCGATCAATGCCGCGAACGGGTTGAACATCGACCTCAAGGCCATCGACCAGAAGTCGGTAGGCGAGACCATTGATGCCATGGTGCAGGCCGACCCGAACCTGGCTTGGCTCAAGGATGCGGAGCAGCGTGGGGATGTGGATTGGCGTTTGGTCCAGGAAATCCACGACGCCTATCAGTACAGCAACTCGGGACTGGGCGTTGGCGCACAACTGGCGATCGCCATCCTGATGGCGGCCTTTGTCGGCCCTGCTGCCATGTCGGCATTGGGCGGTACTGGCGCAGTGGCCGCAGGTGGGGCAGCCATCGCCACAAGCGCGGCAACCAACGCCACCGTCAGCTTCATCAACAACGGCGGCAACCTGGGCGCCGTGTTCAAAGACGTCACCTCCAGCGATGCCCTCAAGGGCTACGCCATTTCCGGCCTCACGGCCGGCATGACCGCGGGCTACTTCAACGAATGGACCGGTACCACCACCAATCCGGTGACCGGCAAGATCACAACCGATCTCGGGACATGGGGAAACGTCGGCCGATTCGCCGCCAATCAGGGCCTGCAAAACGGCACCTCGCTGGCGCTGAACAAGATCATGGGGCAGGGCGGAGATCTGGGCAGCGCTTTGCAAAACACGCTGTTCAACACCTTGGCGGCTGCGAGCTTCAATGCGGCAGGAGATGCCACACACGGCCTCTTCCCTGACGGCAGTCCGCCAAAAGTCTTGATTCACGCCATGGTCGGTGGCCTGTTGGCGCAAGTCAGCGGCGGCGACTTCAAGACCGGCGCCCTGGCGGCGGGCGCCAACGAAGCCTTAGTCGTCCAGCTCGATAGGTTGGTAGGTGGAAACGAAAACCTGCTGAGCATGACCTCGCAACTGGTGGGTGTGCTCGCGGCGGCAACGCAGCGGGATGCGGATGGCGAAAGCCTGCAAACCGGTGCGTGGGTGGCGCAGAACGCTACGCAGTACAACTACCTGAATCACAAAGAAGTCGTAGAAATGCTGCGAGAGGTCGACGGTCAGTCGACTGAAGAGGGTAAGAACAGGGTTCGGGAGCATTACGCCGAGCTTGATGAAAACAGAAACAAAGAGTTGAGCTCGCTCTGTCAAAGCGATCCGACGGGTTGTGACGCGTTGTCGACGCAACTTTTGAAGGATGATCCAAAGCTCAGGGCCCTGGCAAACGATCTGAAAGCCCGTGGCGAATACAATCAAGCCGCCATCGTAGGCGTACTCATCACCAACAGTAATATTGCTGCTGGTTCTGAAATCGCTACCGAACTCGCAGCCGCTAGAGATGGTGACGATTCCAGATTTTCTACTGCTTTTGCTGGAGCAATGCTGGGTACCGTGCTTGGGGGGATGCGGCCTGGTGGTATCGGTGGTGCAAAAGCGGCGGGTGCCTCGCTGGACAACGTGGCTAGTACCATCCATGCTGGCCAGCAAGGCAAGCATATTTTGGGGCATAACAATTTTCTTCCCGGACGCAGCCATCTTAATGAGGGGATCAATCCTCAAAAACTGTTGAATGGTGCTCATGCGGGAGAGTTTCCTGTCGTAGGTTATGGTTCAAGAGGTCAGCCAATAGTTGATTTTGGCAAAAATATTGGTGTTGATGGCACGTCAGGCTTGGCGACAAGATACGGAACAATACATTCAGGTAAAAACGGAGCCCATATTGTTCCAACAAATCCTACTACTGTCGGAGCGAAACCATGAAAGCTTTCCCTGATTGGTTAGTTTTATGTGTTTGGCGTGCTCTGATTGGTGAGATATATCCTGCAATAAGGGCGATTGCTATTTCACTGTCAGATGATGGGGTATTACTTGTTCGTTACTATCTTGATAGGTCGCCTACAGACTTTGACTGGGAAAGCTTAGAGGTTGTTGCCACAAATATTTCAGCCTCAATTGGGCAAGACAAAATTTCTCATGTGAATTTAGATTGTAAGTTTGTACTTGGTTCAATAGGGCGTCTTGAGTGTCTTGATGGCTTCATCTACTGTCGCCGAGAATATGACCTGTAGGTTAAAAAGAGACGCCTGCCGTTAAATGGAGTGTCCAAGAGAAGCACTTTCCAGGTCATAATTCGCACACGCCAAGCTGTAGTGTTTTGACAAGTGACCCCTGCAAGCTTGCCGTAAGTGCTGGAACTGGACAACAGGTCGGTAATATTCCAATGGGATGCCAGGCTCCAAAAAGGATAAATTTTGGTGGGGCTATAGGGCGTATATAGATGGAGCAGGCGTGGCAACACCTACAGCGAATGGAATAATTCACTACTCTAAGGATGGTATCCATATTGTGCCAGCGAGGCCGTGAATGATGTGCTCTCTTGATAATGCTATCGTGATGGCCCGGCTAAGTATTCAAAAGGCATTGCTAGGGGAAGTTTCAGGAAACCTTCGTGCTGTTGTTTTTTCAGTTTCGGAATTGTTTTTGAGTGTTAGATTCTATTTCGACGGGGAAATTGATGACGATGCTTTTGAGTCTGCCTCCTGCGTTGAAACTGAGGTACTTGCTGATTACGAAGAGGACTGGACGGTTACAGTGAAATGTTTTCGGCTAGATGCCACGGAGCCGATATTTGATGATGGGGTTTGGGTATTCAGGCGACGTGAAGTTCAAGTGATTAAGTTGGTGCAAAAGGGTAGGCTTCGGTTTCGGCAGGCTTAGCAGCTACAAACAATGCGCCGCTGGGGTTAGGTTCGACAGGGTGGACTGTTAAGCCGGCTACGTATACTTCGGGGCAGTGGGGTTACAGCTATTGATGATTTTAAGTTTAAGTGAGTAAGACCATGCTAGCTAAATGCAAATATAGTCTTGGTGAAGCTATTCCACCATCGAAGCGGTATTTGGGTGAAGTTGATGAAGCTGATTACTCTCCGTTAACGATGGGTAAAAATTTTTTGGTGTACGCTTTATCGTTTATTTTTGATCGGGTGGATTATTTATTGCGGGCTCCTGACCAGCCACCTTTCTGGGCTCCTAGCAACCTGTTTGACTTGATAGACTCTCAAATCCCATCAGGGTGGGAGTTCTGTATTACTCAGTCGAGCGCTGACTATAGGGTTCTGTTCGATGTTTTCGGAATACACTCTATTTTAGGGTATTCGTTGTTGGTTAATGAGTATCAGCATTATGTAGGGATTGTTGAACGCGAGCCAAGAGAGGTGCTGAAATTTATGGAGAGCACTCTAGTTCGTAAGGAGACCTGATTTTGTAGCTTGTTGGTGCAAAAGGCGGATGTGCCGTAGCGGATGATTTCTTTGCAGGCACGAAATACACAGATAAAGTATTGGGTCAGATCAATCAATTATCGACTATTCAAACCGACCTCGGTGGAGTGATCTATGAGTATTATATGGTCGGAGCAAATTGATTCTATTCTAAATCGAGGTATATTCCTAGACCGTTGGGGGGTGCGGAATTGGGCCCTGGCTCGTGATGACGCTTTACATGCTATTTATGAACTCCAGGCTCTCGGGATCGCGATTCTTGGAGGAGATGTATATCAATTGGTTGGCGAGAATGCAGAGCAGACGTACGACAGTTGGCACTGCGATCAAGGCCCCGATGAGTCTGATTCAGTTTTTCTGAAGCGCAGTTCAGATAAGGCAAAGAGTTATATTCTTAGCTGCTTGATGCCGAAGGTGCTTTTTTCGCTAGTGCCTAAAGTATGATGCGGGAAGAGTTGCTCAGGTTAAGAGTGGGTCCAAAGCAACCGGCGAGGTAGCTGCTACCGTGCCGCGGACTGTTCTAGCAGGTCCGGCAGGTAACTGAAAAGTTAATTCACGCAGAGGCTGTCATTTAGACTCAAACATCTGCTCCAAGACAAATAGCACTGTAAATCTGCGAGTAAAGCCAGATGGGAAATACGAGTTTGATACATTGCTTCAAGAGGAGTTATCTAAATCTTAATGTGGGTCGGGAGCGGCTGTGCTGATAAATGAGGTGTTGCGCGATGTCAGATTTCGCTCATTTGTTATGAGCGGAAATTTGGTTTGTGAGTTTTTGGTGTTGTTTTTTAAGTTGTCGAGCTCTGGGTGGGTGTCACTAACAATTAGCGAGGGGGTGTCAAGGTTTGTAAGGTTAGATTCGGATCCGGAATTGCAGGATTTGTCTGAAATAAATGATGAGTTTGCGTACCCGATTAAGTCGTCGAATGGGTTGGATAAGTATCTAGGTTTGGAAGTTTTGTCGGTGCATGAGTACAGGGTTGGTGATATTGATGAGGGTTGTGTTGGAGTGTATCTGGATTTTGGAAGTTTAGGCCTTAGCGTGATTAATTCTAACGAGTGTCTATCAGTGGTAGATGATGTAGTTAAATTTTCTGATAGTAAAATCTCGCTTTTTAAAGTGAGGGTCTAGTTATCTCAGAAGAGAGCATGCTGGTGGAGAACGGCGTTCTAATGGCGGGCAGAGCTATTTGGAAAGTAAGTTTCTTGTCAGTTGCTCAAACTCATAACTATCGGAGGTCGCTGTGCTTACGGCTGCGTCCCTGTCTCTTATACACATCT
>NZ_JZRI01000040.1:0-86244 GCF_000952175.1 Pseudomonas sp. ES3-33
ACATCCTCGGTGCACGTTTCTGCGTCGCAGGCGTTGGCTCCACGGACCCCTCTGGGCTGGTTTCGGCGCCGGCCCACCGCCCCCCCCCCCCCCGCGCAACGAGGTTTTTTTACTGTCCGGTGCCTGTTCGTTCGTCTCGTTACCAAGCACCATTTTCTCTCAAGGATTTGTCATGACCACCCAGGACACTGCTCAACGCCCCGCTCTGCGTTCACAACGCTTGAACCAGATCACCCACGAACCACACACCAAACTCGATGCACTGGTCAAAGCCCACGCGCCTTTCGAAACCCAGGCCAACTTCGCCCGCTTCGTCGTCGCGCAGTACCTGTTCCAGTCGGAACTGGTGGCGCTGTACAACGACGCCGAACTGACCGCCATCGTCCCCGACCTGCCGGCGCGCTGCCGGGCGGAAGCGGCCAGGGCTGACCTGGCAGACCTCGACACCGAGGTACCGGCACCCGTGGCAGGCGCGGTGAACGCTCCAACCCAGGCCGAGGCCCTGGGCTGGCTGTTTGTGTCCGAAGGCTCGAAGCTGGGCGCGGCATTCCTGATCAAGCGCGCGGTGGGCCTGGGGCTGAGCGAGACTTTTGGCGCGCGCCACCTCGCTGAACCCGCCGGTGGTCGTGCTGAGGGCTGGAAGCGCTTCGTGAGGACCCTGGATGGACTGCAGTTGAGTGCACAGCAAGAAGCTGAACTGGATAAAGGTGCGATCGATGCCTTTAACCGCTTCACCGTGCTGCTGGAACAGGCCTATACCCCGGAATTTGCCTGACAGGTTAGAGCTGGCTTGCTGGTCTGTGGGAGCAAGGCTTGCCCGCGATTGAGGCGCCGCGATTGACAGGTTGGACCGCGGCATCGCTAACGCGGGCAAGCCTTGCTCCCACAGGACCGCGCCCCGGCTCCTCCGATCAAGCCCCACATGCGTTACCTTGAGCCCATGCCCTCATCTTCCAGACTCATACGTTTTCTTTTCGGCCTGCTGGCCTACGTCAGCCTGGGCATAGGCCTGGTCGCTATTGTGGTGCCTGGCCTGCCAACCACCGAGTTCATCCTGCTCGCCGCCTGGGCCGCTACCCGCAGCTCCCCACGCCTTAGCGCCTGGCTGGAGAACCACCGCCTGTTCGGCCCGATGCTCCACAACTGGCGCAACGGCAAGATCATCACCCGTCGCGCCAAAGTCAGCGCCACGGCCAGCATGTTGCTGTGCGCCGGGCTGATGCTGGTGATGCTCGATCATGGCTGGCCGATCTACCTGGCCATCGCCGGGATGAGCCTGGGCAACCTGTGGATCTGGTCGAGGCCCGAGTCCCTGGCGCACTCTTCATGAAAGACCGAGTCGTGCCCATCGCCAGCCGGCTGGCTCCCACAGGTATTTGCCACAGTGACCCGGTTCAATGTGGGAGCGAGCTTCCCGACACCCAATGAACCCTCGCAAACGCTTGCGCTGACCGTTCATCGGCTTTTACTCATGCAAACCTTCCCCACGCCGATGCCTCTCCCATGGCGCTGAATGGACTTGGCGAACCGGGTCGGTCTCGACCCACAGCCAACACCTCATCCATTCGCGAGTTCGCCTTATGTTCGACTCTCTCTCCATCCGCCTGAAAATCGTGCTGCTGTCCGGCCTTTGCCTGCTGGGCGTGCTTGCCCTGATCGTGGGCATGAATATCTACCAGACCAACCAGAACGACGAACTGGTCAGCGCCTCCAGCAGCAAAATGCTCACCGACAGCGTGCAGAATCTGCTGCAAGCCAAAGCCGCAGAGCAAGCCGTGCGGGTGCAGAAGACCTTCGGCGAGAGCCTGACGGTGGTCACGGCTTTGGCGGATCAGATCCAGGACCTGCGCAGCATGGCGGCCAAGCGGTCGCTGGAAGCGGGGACTGTGCGTGAGGAATTGAACCAGAGCCTGCGAACCGCCTTCGAGCGCAACAGCAAAGTGCTGGGGATCTGGCTGGCATTCGAACCCAACGGCCTGGACGGCAAGGACAGCGAATTCGCCAACGACGCGGCGCGCCAGTCCAACGAGGCCGGGCGATTTGCCAGTTACTGGAGCCGTGCCGGTGGTGCCGGGGTCAACACGATCATGGTCGAAGACGACATGACCAAGACCACCCTCAACATCAACGGCACGCCCTATAACAGCTGGTACACCTGCCCTCGCGACAGCAAGCGCACCTGCCTGCTGGACCCGTATGCCGATACCGTCAACGGCAAGGAAATGCTGATGACCACCATTTCCGTGCCGCTGCTGGTGGATGGCAAAACCATCGGCGTGGTCGGTGTGGATATCGCCCTCGATGCCCTGCAAGCGGCCGCTGTCGAATCCCAGCGTGACCTGTTCAACAGCGCCGGGCACATGCTGATCGTCTCCGGCAGTGGCGTGCTCGCAGGTTACAGCGTTGACGCCAGCAAGGTCGGCAAAAGCATCGCCGACACCTTGGGCAGCGATGGCAAGGAAGTGCTGCAGCTGCTCAGCGCTGGCACGCCGAAAATCCTCGAGCAGGGCGAGCTGATTCGCGCCGTGTATCCGGTCAGCCCGATTACTGATTCCAAGGCCTGGGGCGTGGTGATCGACCTGCCGAAAAACGTCTTGCTGGCCGATTCGGTGAAGCTGCAAGCGGTACTCGATGAGGCCCAGCAAAGCGGCACCATCAAAGCCGTGCTGGTGGCGGTGGCGGCTGGCCTGGTCGGCCTGTTGCTGATGTGGCTCACCGCCTCGGGCGTGACCCGGCCGATCAACAGCGTTGCCCAGATGCTCAAGGCGATTGCCAGCGGCGACGGCGACCTCACCCAGCGTCTGCAGTACAGCAAGAAAGACGAGCTGGGCGAATTGGTCAGCTGGTTCAACCGCTTCCTCGACAAGCTGCAGCCGACCATCGCGCAGATCAAACAGAGCATTACCGATGCGCGCGGCACGGCCGACCAGTCCTCGGAAATTGCCCGCCAGACCAGCGAAGGCATGCAGGTGCAGTTCCGCGAGATCGATCAGGTTGCCACTGCGTCCAATGAAATGAGCGCCACCGCCCATGACGTCGCCAACAGTGCCTCCAATGCGGCCAACGCTGCCAAAGGCGCCGACCAATCGGCCCGCGATGGCATGCAGATCATTGAGCGCAGCACCCGCGACATCAATCAACTGGCCGATGAAGTCAGCAAGGCGGTCACCGAAGTCGAAGCGTTGGCGGTCAACAGCGAGCAGATCGGTTCAGTGCTGGAAGTGATCCGCAGCATCGCCGAACAAACCAACCTGCTGGCCCTCAACGCCGCCATCGAAGCCGCACGCGCCGGCGAGAGTGGCCGTGGTTTTGCGGTGGTGGCGGATGAAGTGCGCAACCTGGCCAAACGTACCCAGGACTCGGTGGAAGAAATTCGCAGCGTGATCGAACGTATTCAGACAGGCACCCGCGGCGTGGTTGCCACCATGCACTCGAGCCAGACCCAGGCCCACAGCAACGCTGGCCAGATCCAGCAAGCGGTCCAGGCCTTGAGCAAGATCAGCGATGCGGTCACCGTGATCAGCGACATGAACCTGCAAATCGCCAGCGCCGCCGAGCAGCAAAGCGCCGTGGCCGAAGAGGTCAACCGCAACGTCTCGGCCATCCGCACCGTCACCGAGACCCTGACCGGGCAAGCGACCGAATCGGCACAGATCAGCAGCCACCTCAATTCGCTGACGACCCATCAGATGAAGCTGATGGATCAGTTCCGCGTCTGACAGGCCCCTGTGGGCGTGAGCCTGGAAATACTCGAACGAGGTCGCTTTACTGGAAATATCGAGCTGTTCGGTCCAATCTCGGACAGCGAAACGATTATCCAGGGCCCTGCCGGCGCTCCCGTCTGCGCGGCGACACCTGGCATTACCAACTGATACGGAGAGATGCCAATGGCTACGTTCGAGCCCGGTCACCTGCATATCGAGCGCACGGCGCTGAACAAGGATGACTACAGCTACGCGCTGAGCATCGACTATGAAGTGACCCAGGACCCCAAGGAAGGCGAAGGCATGCTGTTCAAGATGCATGGCTCGGTGCAGGGCAAGGAACTGCAGGAGGAGTTTTTCCTGCCCAAGGACCAGGCATTCGATTTCGCCCGCCATGCCACTCGCCTGGCGCAGAAGCATGGCCTGCCCAAGGACGCCGGCATCGGCACGGTGCACAAGGCGTACGACCTGATGTTTGAAGACGTCCGGGCACAGCTCGACGTCAAATCCGGCGACCCGGTCAAACCCGAACACCTCGAGTAACCGGCACAGCCCTGTAGGTGTAAAGCTGTAAGGGAGTCCTGCGGGAGCAAGCTTTGCTCCCACAGACCATGGCACACCAGGCAACCTTTGCTTCTGAAGGGCCGCGATATCAGTCCAGGATTTCACCTGCAGCCCTGCCCAAGGCATACTTGCCACCCTCCGCACGCCAGAACCCCATCGCCCCATGCGCATTCACGTCAGCTTCATCGACCGAGTCGGCATCACCCAGGAAGTTCTGGCGTTGCTCGGTGGGCGCAATCTCAACCTGGATGCGGTGGAAATGGTGCCGCCCAACGTCTACATCGACGCTCCGACCTTGAGCCCGGAAGTACTCGAAGAGCTGCGCGATGCGCTGTTCAGCGTGCGCGGCGTGCAGGCCGTGACGGTGGTGGACATCCTGCCTGGCCAGCGCCGGCACCTGCAGCTCGATGCCTTGCTGGCAGCCATGACCGACCCGGTGCTGGCCCTCGACAGTGCGGGCAATGTATTGCTGGCCAACCCGGCACTGATTGCCCTGTATGGTCGCGAACCGGCCGGGGAAAGCGTGGCGGAGCTGTTTGCCGACCCGGCGCTGCTCGACGCGTTGCTGGAGCACGGCTTTCGCCTGCCGCTGCGCGAGATCACCGTCAACGGCCAGACCCTGCTGCTCGACGCCACCCCCATTACCGACGCCGGTGCGTTGCTGACCCTGTATCAACCCAACCGCATCGGCGAGCGCCTGTCAGCGCTGCACCACGACCATGCCGAAGGCTTTGATGCGCTGCTTGGCGAATCTCCCGCCATCCGCACCCTCAAGGCCCGTGCCCAGCGCGTGGCGGCCCTGGATGCGCCCCTGCTGATCCAGGGCGAAACGGGCACCGGCAAGGAACTGGTAGCGCGCGCCTGCCACGCCATCAGCGCCCGGTACAGTTCACCTTTCCTGGCGCTGAACTGCGCGGCATTGCCGGAGAACCTCGCCGAAAGCGAACTGTTCGGCTACGCCCCCGGGGCATTCACCGGAGCGCAACGAGGCGGTAAACCGGGACTGATGGAACTGGCCAACCAGGGTACGGTGTTTCTCGACGAGATCGGCGAGATGTCTCCCTACCTGCAGGCGAAACTGTTGCGATTTTTGAATGACGGCAGCTTTCGGCGAGTCGGTGGCGACCGCGAAGTGAAGGTCAACGTGCGAATCCTCAGCGCAACCCACCGCGACCTGGAAAAAATGGTCAGCGAAGGCTCGTTCCGCGAAGACCTCTTCTACCGCCTGAATGTCCTGAATGTCGAAGTCCCGCCGCTGCGTGAGCGGGGCCAGGACATCCTCCTGCTGGCCCGTTACTTCATGCAGCAGGCCTGTGCACAGATCCAGCGCCCGGTGTGTCGCCTGGCGCCCGGGACTTATCCGGCGCTGCTGGGCAACCGCTGGCCAGGCAACGTACGGCAGTTGCAGAACGTGATTTTCCGCGCCGCTGCCATTTGCGAAAGCAGCCTGGTGGACATCGGCGACCTCGACATCGCCGGCACCTCGGTGGCGCGCCAGAGCGACACCGAAGTCGACAGCCTGGAGCAGGCCATGGACGAGTTCGAGAAAACCCTGCTGGAAAAACTCTACGTCAGTTATCCCTCGACCCGGCAGCTCGCCAGCCGCCTGCAGACCTCCCACACGGCGATCGCGCATCGGCTGCGCAAGTACGGCATTCCCACCAGGCAGTAGCGGTCACAGAATGCTCACGCCTGGCCGCATCCCGTAGGAGCTGCCGAAGGCTGCGATCTCTTGACGTTGATACTGTGTTGCCTGCGACAAGATCGCAGCCTTCGGCCGCTCCTGCGGGACGAATTCCAATCGGAAGGCTTCTAACCTGCTTGGAAACGACCTCCAGCCGTACTGAAAGCGCTACAGCGGAACGATATCGCTACACCCCTCCCCAGCGACCAGTGTGCAAGGCTTTGATCCAGATAGGCTTTTTTCCACGCCCCAAGCTGTAGCGATTTCGCTACACAAAAATCATTCCCCTCTGTCCTAAAATCACACAACTCATTGTTTTATATGGCTTTTAAAACATTGGCCGCGATTTTGCTTATTACCCCTGCATAAATCAGGGCTAACGCCCCAAGCATTCAATCGCGTCCACCAGACGAGTCTGGCCCCCTTAGGAGTTTCCATGAGCGAGTTGCGTTTTACTGAAGATCACGAATGGCTGCGCACCGAAGCTGACGGTAGCGTCACAGTCGGCATCACCGCCTTCGCGCAGAACGCCCTGGGCGACGTGGTTTTCGTACAACTGCCAGAGCTGCAGTCCTACGAAAAGGGCGCGGAAGCGGCCACCGTGGAGTCGGTAAAAGCGGCCAGCGGCGTGTACATGCCCCTGGACGGTGAAGTGCTGCAAGTCAACCCGGCGCTCGACAGCAGCCCGGAACTGGTCAACGAAGATCCAATGGGTGACGGCTGGTTCTTCCGCTTTCAGCCAACCGACGCCTCTGCCGTCGCCAAACTGCTGGATCAGGACGCTTACGACCGTCTGATCAAAGCCAACGCCGAAGCCTGAGGAGCGCCGACATGACTCAAGTAAACCCTGCCGTTGTAACCACAAGCACCGCCAACGAATTCATCGCGCGCCACATCGGCCCGCGCGCCGGCGATGAGCAAGCCATGCTCAATAGCCTCGGTTTCGACTCCCTGGAAGCCTTGAGCGCCAGCGTGATCCCGGAAAGCATCAAGGGCACCAGCGTGCTCGGCATGGACGACGGCCTGAGTGAAGCCGACGCCCTGGCCATGATCAAAAGCATCGCCGGCAAGAACCAGCTGTTCAAGACCTTCATCGGCCAGGGCTACTACGGCACCCACACGCCGTCGCCTATCCTGCGCAACCTGCTGGAAAACCCGGCCTGGTACACCGCCTACACCCCGTATCAGCCAGAGATCTCCCAGGGTCGCCTCGAAGCATTGCTCAACTTCCAGACGCTGATCAGCGACCTGACCGGCCTGCCGATCGCCAACGCTTCGCTGCTCGATGAAGCCACCGCTGCAGCCGAAGCCATGACTTTCTGCAAGCGCCTGAGCAAGAACAAAGGCAGCCACGCGTTCTTTGCATCGGTTCACTGCCACCCGCAGACCCTCGACGTGCTGCGCACCCGTGCCGAGCCTCTGGGCATCGACGTGGTCGTCGGCGACGAGCTTGAGCTGACTGACGTGACGCCGTTCTTCGGCGCACTGCTGCAGTACCCGGCAAGCAACGGTGATGTCTTTGACTACCGCGCGCTGACCGAACGCTTCCATGCCGCCAACGCTCTGGTGGCGGTTGCCGCTGACCTGCTGGCCCTGACGGTGCTGACCCCGCCAGGCGAATTCGGCGCCGACGTGGCCATCGGCAGCGCACAGCGTTTCGGCGTGCCGCTGGGCTTCGGTGGCCCGCACGCAGCGTACTTCTCTACCAAAGATGCATTCAAGCGTGACATGCCGGGCCGCCTGGTGGGCGTTTCCGTCGACCGTTTCGGCAAGCCGGCCCTGCGCCTGGCGATGCAGACTCGCGAGCAACACATCCGCCGCGAGAAGGCCACCTCGAACATCTGCACCGCGCAGGTTCTGTTGGCCAACATTGCCAGCATGTACGCCGTGTATCACGGTCCAAAAGGCCTGACGCAGATCGCCAAGCGCATTCATCACCTGACGGCGATCCTCGCCAAAGGCTTGAGCGCACTGGGGCTGAACGTCGAGCAAGAAAACTTCTTCGACACCCTGACCCTCAACACTGGCGCCCACACCGCCAAGCTGCACGACCAGGCGCATGCGCAGCAGATCAACCTGCGCGTCGTCGATGGCGGACGTCTGGGCCTGTCCCTTGACGAAACCACGTCGCAAGCTGATGTCGAAACACTGTGGGCCCTGTTCGCCGACGGCCAGGCGCTGCCGGACTTCTCCGCCCTCGCTGCTGCAGTGGTCAGCACCATCCCGGCTGCGCTGGTTCGTCAATCGCCGATCCTCAGCCACCCGGTATTCAACCGTTATCACTCGGAAACCGAGCTGATGCGCTATCTGCGCAAGCTCGCCGACAAGGACCTGGCCCTGGATCGCACCATGATCCCGCTGGGTTCGTGCACCATGAAACTCAACGCTGCCAGCGAAATGATCCCGGTGACCTGGGCTGAATTCGGCGCCCTGCACCCGTTCGCCCCGGCCGAGCAAAGTGCCGGCTACCAGCAACTGACCGACGAACTTGAAGCGATGCTCTGCGCCGCGACCGGCTACGACTCCATCTCCTTGCAGCCGAACGCCGGTTCGCAAGGTGAATATGCCGGACTGCTGGCTATTCGCGCTTACCACCAGAGCCGTGGCGAAGACCGTCGCGACATCTGCCTGATCCCGTCGTCTGCCCACGGCACCAACCCGGCGACGGCCAACATGGCCGGCATGCGCGTGGTCGTGACCGCCTGCGATGCCCGCGGCAACGTCGACATCGAAGACCTGCGCGCCAAGGCCATCGAGCATCGCGAACACCTTGCGGCGCTGATGATCACCTACCCGTCGACCCACGGCGTTTTCGAAGAAGGCATCCGCGAAATCTGCGGGATCATTCATGACAACGGCGGCCAGGTGTACATCGACGGCGCCAACATGAACGCAATGGTCGGCCTCTGCGCACCGGGCAAGTTCGGCGGCGACGTCTCGCACCTGAACCTGCACAAGACGTTCTGCATCCCTCACGGTGGTGGCGGCCCGGGCGTTGGCCCGATCGGCGTCAAATCGCACCTGACTCCGTTCCTGCCGGGTCACGGCACCATGGAGCGTAAAGAAGGCGCGGTCTGCGCAGCACCGTTCGGCAGCGCGAGCATTTTGCCGATCACCTGGATGTACATTCGGATGATGGGCGGCGCGGGCCTCAAGCGTGCTTCGCAGCTGGCGATCCTGAACGCGAACTACATTTCCCGTCGCCTCGAAGAGCACTATCCAGTGCTCTACACCGGCAGCAATGGCCTGGTAGCCCACGAGTGCATCCTGGACCTGCGTCCACTCAAAGACAGCAGCGGCATCAGCGTCGATGACGTGGCCAAGCGCCTGATCGATTTCGGTTTCCATGCACCGACCATGTCGTTCCCGGTCGCTGGCACCCTGATGATCGAGCCGACCGAAAGCGAATCCAGGGAAGAACTGGACCGCTTCTGCGACGCCATGATCCGCATCCGCGAAGAAATCCGCGCAGTGGAAAACGGCACGCTGGACAAGGACGACAACCCGCTGAAGAACGCTCCGCACACTGCGGCGGAACTGGTCGGCGAGTGGACTCACCCGTACAGCCGTGAGCAGGCGGTCTACCCTGTAGCATCGCTGATCGAAGGCAAGTACTGGCCACCGGTCGGTCGCGTCGACAACGTGTTCGGTGATCGCAACCTGGTGTGCGCCTGCCCGTCGATCGAAAGCTACGCTTAAACCAATGAGGGGCGGGTGCGCCTGCCCCTCTTTCTCAAGAACACCACAAAACCTGTGGGAGCTGGCTTGCCTGCAATGGCGGCCTGTCAGACAGCGTCGATGGCGACTGAACCAACGCCATCGCAGGCAAGCCAGCTCCCACAGGACCGTGTCCAGTTAAAAATTCCGCCAATTCCCATAACAAGAAACCGGAGAACAACCATGGCTTTAAGCGTGTTCGACCTGTTCAAGATTGGCATCGGCCCCTCCAGTTCCCACACCGTCGGCCCAATGCGCGCTGCCGCGCGTTTCGCCGAAGGCTTGCGCCGTGAAGGGCTGCTGGCTGCAACCGCCTGCGTCAAGGTCGAGCTCTACGGCTCACTCGGCGCCACCGGCAAAGGCCACGGCAGCGACAAGGCCGTGTTGCTCGGGCTGGAAGGCGAACACCCGGACACCGTGAACACCGAAACCGTCGCTGCTCGCCTGCAAGAGATTCGCGGCAACGGTCGCTTGAACCTGCTGGGTGAGCACAGCATCGCGTTCAACGAGAAAGAACACCTGGCGATGATTCGCAAACCGCTGCCTTATCACCCCAACGGCATGATTTTTCGTGCGTTCGATGCTGCCGGTTTGCAAACCCGCAGCCGCGAGTACTACTCGGTAGGCGGCGGGTTTGTGGTCGATGAGGATGCAGCCGGTGCCGACCGCATTGTCGAAGATGCCACCAAACTGACGTTCCCGTTCAAGAGCGCCAAGGACCTGCTGGGGCATTGCGCGACCTACGGCCTGTCGATCAGCCAGGTAATGCTCACCAATGAAAGTGCCTGGCGACCTGAAGCCGAAACCCGCGCCGGCCTGCTGAATATCTGGCAAGTGATGCAGGATTGCGTGGCCGCCGGTTGTCACAACGAAGGCATCCTGCCCGGTGGTTTGAAGGTCAAGCGTCGCGCTGCGGCGCTGCATCGGCAATTGTGCAAGAACCCCGAATCGTCCTTGCGCGATCCGCTCTCGGTACTGGACTGGGTCAATCTGTATGCCCTGGCGGTCAACGAAGAAAACGCCAACGGCGGACGAGTCGTGACGGCGCCCACCAACGGCGCGGCCGGTATTATCCCGGCGGTGCTGCATTACTACATGCGCTTCATTCCCGGCGCGAACGATGACGGCGTGGTGCGCTTCCTGCTCACCGCAGCGGCCATTGGCATTCTGTACAAGGAAAACGCCTCGATCTCCGGTGCCGAAGTCGGCTGCCAGGGCGAAGTAGGAGTGGCCTGTTCCATGGCGGCGGGTGCCTTGTGCGAAGTCCTCGGCGGCAGCGTGCAGCAAGTGGAAAACGCCGCGGAAATCGGCATGGAACACAACCTCGGCCTGACCTGCGACCCCATCGGCGGCCTGGTGCAAGTGCCTTGCATCGAGCGCAATGCGATGGGCTCGGTCAAGGCCATCAATGCGGTCCGCATGGCCCTGCGCGGTGACGGGCAGCACTTCGTCTCCCTCGACAAAGTCATCCGCACCATGCGCCAGACCGGCGCCGACATGAAAAGCAAATACAAGGAGACCGCCCGCGGCGGTCTGGCGGTCAACATTATCGAATGCTGATGCGCGCGCATTGGCCTCTGCACATTTTTTCAGGAGCACAACATGTCCACCGAACAATTGCTGACTACCCCGCTGCACGCCCTGCACATCGAACTCGGCGCGCGCATGGTGCCGTTCGCCGGCTACGACATGCCGGTGCAATACCCGCTGGGCGTGATGAAAGAACACCAGCACACCCGCGACCAGGCCGGGTTGTTCGATGTCTCGCACATGGGCCAGATTCGCCTGACCGGCGCCAAGGCTGCCGAGGCCCTGGAAACCCTGGTACCGGTAGACATCATCGACTTGCCGGTGGGCATGCAGCGCTACGCGATGTTCACCAACGAGGCCGGTGGCATTCTCGACGACCTGATGGTCGCCAACCTGGGCAACGACGAACTGTTCCTGGTGGTCAACGCCGCCTGCAAGGACCAGGACCTGGCGCACCTGCGCAAGCACATCGGCGAGCAGTGCACCATCGAGCCGCTGTTCGAAGAGCGTGCGCTGCTGGCCTTGCAAGGCCCGGCCGCCGTGACCGTGCTCGCGCGCCTGGCGCCTGAAGTGGCGAAGATGACCTTCATGCAGTTCACGCGCGTCCAGCTGCTGGGCGTGGAATGTTTCGTCAGCCGCTCGGGCTACACCGGCGAAGACGGTTTCGAGATCTCCGTGCCGGCCGCGAATGCCGAAGCCTTGGCCCGCGCCCTGTTGGCCGAGCCGGAAGTGGCCGCGATCGGTCTGGGCGCTCGCGACTCCCTGCGCCTGGAAGCCGGCCTGTGCCTCTATGGCCACGACATGAACACCGAGACCACCCCAATCGAGGCGAGCCTGCTGTGGGCCATCTCCAAGCCGCGTCGTGCCGATGGCGCACGGGCCGGCGGTTTCCCGGGCGCCGAAAACATCTTCGCGCAACAACAGGGCGGCGTCAGCCGCAAACGCGTAGGCCTGCTGCCGCAAGAGCGCACGCCGGTGCGCGAAGGCGCGGAAATCGTCAACGAAGCGGGCGAGATCATCGGCAGCGTCTGCAGCGGTGGTTTCGGCCCCACCCTGGGCGGCCCTCTGGCCATGGGTTACCTCGACTCGGCGTACGTTTCGCTCGACACCCCCGTCTGGGCGATCGTCCGTGGGAAAAAGGTGCCTTTGCTTGTAAGCAAAATGCCATTTGTTCCACAACGCTACTATCGCGGTTGATTGACTGTTTCTATAAGTAACGCGACTGCGTTAACACTGCACTAATCTGTAACGCAGCCGCCATAAAACAGTGCAACCGTTCGATAATGAACAGTACTTATAACAGTCGAAAACATTTGAACAGCGCTATCGAATAAGCCTGCACCAACGCCTCCACTAACAGCCTCACAGCCAAGCAAACCGGGCCCCTCACAGGGGCTTGTTTTTTATTGGCTAGTTGGCGTAGAGTTTGTTCACTGTGTTTGCATGGGTCGCTTGGAATCGTGACCTGGGCAGTAGCCTACAAGTTAGCTACATCCCGTTCGACGTCTTCTTACTCTCCTGCAACCAGCCCCAGTACTCTTTCATGAGAAAGAGGCTGTCATTAATTTTTGCGTCAAAGGAAATAAGAAATGTCCCAACGTCAGAGCGGTACCGTCAAATGGTTTAACGACGAGAAAGGTTTTGGTTTTATCACGCCAGAAAGCGGTCCGGATCTGTTCGTGCATTTCCGCGCTATTCAGGGCAACGGCTTCAAGAGCCTGAAAGAAGGCCAGAAAGTGACCTTCGTTGCTGTGCAGGGCCAGAAAGGCATGCAGGCTGACGAAGTTCAGGCCGAAGCTTAATCTTCTGTAACGAAAAAGCCCCTGATGCTGACATCAGGGGCTTTTTTGTGCGCGCAAATCCGTAAAATGAGTTCTTTTTCCCGCCGAGACCCGTGCCATGTCGAAACACCTGCTGAAGCCCCAGGGCGATTTTCCCGCCGCTGGCCTGGGTCGTCGTCTGGCAGCGATGTTCTATGACTTCCTGCTGTGCACCGCTTTGCTAATTGTCACCAGCGGGATCTACAAGATGATCCAGATGGCAATCATCGGCGAGGAGCGGATGCGCACGCTGACTGAAGCGGGAGCACTGGACGGTGATCCGCTGCTTTCTACCCTGCTGCTGTTCGTGCTATTCGGTTTTTTTGCCAAGTTCTGGACCTGGTCGGGTCAGACCCTGGGCATGCAGGTGTGGGGCATTCGGGTGCAGAACGCCGACGGCTCATCCATCAGCCTGTGGCAGGCGTTGCTGCGCTTTGTGGTCTCCATCGCCTCGCTGCTGTGCGTGGGCCTGGGTTTCATCTGGTCGCTGTTCGACAAGCAGAAACGCAGCTGGCATGACATGTATTCCGAGACGCAGCTGGTGCGCATTCCGAAGAAACAGAGGTAAGCGCATAAAAAAGATCGCAGCCGTCGACAGCTCCTACAAGGTTTGTGAGCACCTGAGCTGCCGAAGGCTGCGATCTGTTGATCTTGCTTTAAGCGTTACCAGCCAACTTCATCCGCGCAGCCTGGGTAAAGTCGAGCATCCGCTTCAACGGCCGAATCGCCTGCGGAATCAACGCCGGATCCACAAAGATCTCATTCGTCCCTTCTTTAAGGCTCTTGAGCGTGCGCTCAAGCGTATTCATCGCCATCCACGGACAATGCGCGCAACTGCGGCACGCCGCGCCGTTACCCGCCGTAGGGGCTTCGATGAACACCTTGTCCGGGCACAACTGCTGCATCTTGTAGAAGATGCCGCGGTCGGTGGCCACGATCAGGGTCTTGTTCGGCAGGCTCTGCGCTGCAGCAATCAGCTGGCTGGTGGAGCCTACGGCGTCCGCCAGTTCGATAACCGAAGTCGGCGACTCGGGGTGCACCAGAATGGCGGCATCCGGGTACAGGGCCTTCATGTCCTCGAGCTGCTTGGACTTGAACTCTTCGTGAACGATGCAGGCACCGTCCCACAGCAGCATATCGGCGCCGGTCTTGCGCTGGATATAGGTACCCAGGTGCTTGTCCGGCCCCCAGATGATGGTTTCGCCGTTGTCCATCAGGCTCTCGACGATTTCCAGCGCGCAGCTTGAAGTCACCACCCAGTCAGCCCGGGCTTTGACTGCCGCCGAGGTATTGGCATACACCACCACCGTACGCTCAGGGTGCTGGTCACAGAACGCCGAGAACTCGTCCACGGGGCAACCCAGGTCCAGCGAGCAGGTCGCCTCCAGGGTCGGCATCAGGATGCGTTTTTCCGGATTGAGGATCTTCGCGGTTTCGCCCATGAACTTCACGCCGGCGACCACCACGGTCTTGGCCGAGTGAGCATTGCCAAAGCGCGCCATCTCCAGCGAGTCGGAGACGCAGCCTCCGGTCTCTTCGGCGAGCGCTTGAATGACCGGATCACAATAGAAGTGAGCAACCAGCACTGCGTCCTGAGCCTTGAGCTCGTCAGCGATGGCAGCGCGGTAATAAGCCTCTTCCTCGACCGTCAGCGGCTTGGGCTGCTTGGCGTCGAGATGGGCTTGAACCAGAAGGCGTTCGGAAATCTGCGTCATGTTCGCAAGACCTGCAGGCGCATTTGCGCGAAAGTCGAGTATACACCCGGCTCCGGACCCTTTAGAGGGTACCGCCGGGAAAGTGAGTAGTCATCAGGCACAGCATTGAAGCTGCGCAAGGCTACAGAATATCCCGACGATGCAAAAGATGAATCTGACCTGCGTCACGCGGTGCAGCTCCGAACGTGAGCCCGCTCAAATCGAAGAAAAAAATCCGCAAGTCCTCACGCTCTTGAGCCTTGCGGATTTCTCAACTGTTGAAAACAGTCCAGGGTCACTTCGATCGGGTACCGATCGACTTCCAGGGTGCTCGCTCTGTAATGCTGGAAATGGCGAGGCGCAATGGCATAGACCCGATCTAAGATGAGCGAAAAAGGGTAGGAGCAATCATTCAATTCAACTCAATATATTTGCTGAGGCGTGGCTAAGATGGAAAAAATGAAAGACCCCAGTACAAGTATTCATCCGCTCGACCAGGATCGTGACCCGATCAGCACAGCCCTTGTTTGGAGCTTGGCCGCTAAGGTGGCGGCTCACCATGGTGGCGATCTCGCGCGAATGCAGCGAGCCAATGGGTACTCGAACGCGACGTGGGTCGGTAACGGCATCGCCGTGCGTATCGCGCATACACCCGTCGACATGGCACGCGAGGTTGCGCTCGTTCAGGCTCTTCCGCGAGAGGTCGGGCACCCGGAGATCCTTGGAGAGGGCACTACCGAGGGCCACGGCTGGATCGTGAGCGCGGAGATTCGCGGCCAGAACCTCCAGGAGGCGTGGCCGACGCTGACGCCTGCGGAGCAGGAAGCAGCGGTCCGCCAGCTTTGGGCTCGGGCCCAGATCGTGCACGACGCGAGCCCGTCTCTGAGGACGCTTGTCGCATCTCACGGGGGGTTCGTACCGGCTTCGCTCGAAGCTGCCACCGCGGCGGCTAACCGCGCTAAAGTCAAGCTGGGACTGTCCAGCGCACAGCAGTCGCGGCTCCATGGAATCATCGAGGGTTACTTCCGGGCTGCACCCTTGGTTGCACAGACCGTCAACCATGGCGACCTCGCGCTGATGAATGCTTTATGGGATGGAGAGGTCGTCGCCCTGCTGGACTTTGAGTTCGCCGTGCTCGGTCCGGTCGAGATCGACCTGTGCCGGTTGGTATGCGAGGCCCGCGTATCCGAAGAAGGCCATCGTATTGATTCGGAGGCAGGCAACGCTGCGGTTGAGATCGCCGTTCGACATATGGATCCGATTCATGGTCGCGCGCTTATCCATGGCGCCGCGATTCTCGACCAGCTCCGTGACCTTGACATCTGGACGGCTGCTGGGAGTGTCGAGGACTGGCGACCGTGCCGCCTGCTCGCTGACCTGCTCGACGTCGACGGCGGCTATCTCGCCCCCCTGCTCAGGTAACCGGCGCTATCACGATACGATGAACGTCATCGATTCGATCGTGGTGCGCCAAGTCAAGCACCTCAACAACATCATCGAACAGGACCATCGCGCCATCAAGCTGGTAACAAGCCGATGCTCAACTTCAAAGCGTTCCGGTCGGCCGGCTCCGTGCGGGCCGGCGTTCATGCACATGAAAAAGGGTGCGACCTTATTGGACAAGATGCCTGACGGCATACACACCATCCATCCGCGACAACAACGTGCTGGCTGCCGCCAAGCGCATCGTCGAATCCACCGAACCGCCACCTGCGAATGAGGCTGAGAGAATGCGCAGATGGATTCGATCTCACCTTCGGCAGCTGACAGACGCTGAGGAAGTTGCCCGCCTCGTGCCGTGCCAAGCGGTGCAATGACCAAATTTCAGACAAAAAAAAACCCGGAAATCCTCACTTTCGTGGGCCTTCCGGATTTTCTAAACTGCTATAAAAATGGTGGGTCGTGTGGGATTCGAACCTACGACCAATTGGTTAAAAGCCAACTGCTCTACCAACTGAGCTAACGACCCGCTGTGTGGTGGCGCGTATAATACTGATTTTTAAGGACTATTCAACACCTAATTTGAAATAAATCAAAAATAAGGCGTTGGGTCACTTATTCCGGCCGCCGCGAAGCCTTCTGCACGCAGTCGGCAGCTGTCGCATTTGCCGCACGCCCGACCGTTATCGTCGGCCTGGTAGCAGGAAACCGTCAGGCCGTAATCGACACCCAGCTTGACGCCAGCCTGGACGATCTGCGCCTTGCTCAGGTTCTGCAGGGGCGCCTGAATGCGGAAGCCGTTACCTTCCACCCCTGCCTTGGTGGCGAGGTTGGCCATGCGCTCGAAGGATTCGATGAACTCGGGACGGCAATCCGGGTAACCGGAGTAATCGACGGCATTGACGCCAATGAAGATGTCACGCGCTCCGAGGACTTCGGCCCAGCCCAACGCGAGGGACAGGAATACGGTATTGCGTGCAGGAACGTAGGTGACCGGAATGCCTTCACCGGCCTCCTCCGGAATATCGATACTGCTGTCGGTCAATGCCGAGCCACCCATGCCGTCCAGGTTCAACCCGATGACTTTATGCTCAACCACGCCAAGATCACGGGCGACGCGTGCGGCAGCGTGCAGTTCGGCATGGGAGCGCTGGCCGTAGTCGAAGCTCATGGTGTAGCAGCTGTAGCCATCGGCTCGTGCCATGGCCACGACAGTGGCCGAGTCCAGGCCACCAGACAGGAGGATGACCGCACGTTTTTCTGCAGCGTTCAGTTGTTCAGTCATTTCAGCGCCCCGGCTCGTCATTCCATAGATATTTATGCAGCTGCAGTTGCAGGCGCACTGGCAGGTTGTCCGCCACGACCCAATCCGCCAGGTCCCGAGCATTCAGGTCATGGTGGCTGGGAGAAAACAGAACCTCACCGGCGCGGCGATCCAGACCGTACTGAATCAGCTTGGACACGGCCCAGTCGTAGTCTTCCCGGGAACAGATGACAAACTTCACCTGATCGTTGGGCGTCAGCAGCTCGATGTTTTCGTAGCGATTGCGATGCGCTTCCTTCGAACCCGGAGTTTTCAGGTCGACGACGCGACTTACCCGCGAATCGACTGCCGAGATATCCAGAGCTCCACTGGTTTCCAGTGACACTTCGTAACCGGCATCACACAGGCGCTTGAGCAATGGGATGGCGTTGGGCTGGGCGAGGGGCTCGCCGCCGGTGACACACACATAACGCGGACGAAAGCCGGCCACTTGTTCGATGATGTCATCCAGCGGGCGAACCGTGCCGCCTGTGAAGGCGTAGGCGCTGTCGCAGTACTGGCAACGCAATGGACAACCGGTCAGGCGCACAAAAACAGTGGGCAGCCCGGCCGTCCGCGTTTCACCCTGCAACGAGTAAAATACTTCAGTGATTCTCAATGTGTCTTGCATAGTCGCCACGGGCGTAACAGCTAAACAGGCTGTCCGCCTCCGTCAGGCACTTTTAGGAACCCCGCCATCGCGCGAATCCCAAAAAGCGGTGTTTCAGAAAAAGGGCGTGAATTCTAACGAAAAAACCCGCAGCAAGTGCGGGTTTCTTCAAAACGGTTCAGGCAAGCTTACATTTTCTGCAAGTCGCGCTGGGCCAACTGCGCGGCGGACGTGCCCGGATATTGGGACACCACCTGCTGCAGAATGCCTTTGACCTTGTCGGGATGACCAAGGCGGCGCTCTACATCAGCCAGCTTGTACAGCGAGTCAGGCACTTTGTTGTGCTTGGGGTACAGCTGGGACACCTTGGCAAACGCCTGACCGGCCCCTTGCAGGTCGCCTTTGGCCAGGTTCACTTCGCCCAACCAGTATTGGGCATTGCCCGCGTACTGGCTGTTGGGGTACTTGCGCAGGAAAGCGGCAAAAGCCTGGCTGGCCTTGTCGAAATCCTTGGCTTTGATCAGGTCGAAGGCTGCATCGTAATACAGTTTTTCCTTCGCCGGGTCAGCCGGCTCGGTACCCGCGGCCGGTGCCTGAGCGGCAGCCGCTCCAGCACCCGCTGCTGCACCGGGGGCGCTCAAATCGCCACCGGTGGAAGAATTCTCAGGAGTTGCGGCTGGTGCAACGCCGGTTCCAATGCGCCGATCAAGATCCTGGTATCGCTCCAGGCTTTCCTGCTTCATGCGCGCTACATCATTTTGCAGAACTTCGATGATGCCTTGTTGGCGCGAGATCTGCTCCTGCATGGATTGCAGTTGGTTGAACAGCTCGCCCTGTGCCGAGACAGGGGTCGAAACCCCTCCCCCGGCATAGGCGCCGTTCGTACCGTAACCCGCGGGCGGATAACTACTTCCACTATTGCCGGAGTTGTTGTTATCGACCACAGGAACCGCAGCCCACACCGCAAGCGGTGCGAGGCTGAGAGCCAGAATAGTTACAGCACGACGGCACGTTCGCATGACGAATTACTTACGCAGTTCGACGCGACGGTTTTGAGCCCAGGACTGCTCGTCGTTGCCGGTAGCAACTGGACGCTCTTCGCCGTAGGAAACCAGTTCCAGCTGAGCTGGGGAAACGCCTTGCAGTACCAGGTAGCGCTGAACGGCTTTCGCACGACGCTCGCCCAGTGCCATGTTGTACTCACGAGTACCACGTTCGTCGGTGTTACCTTCCAGAACAACGCGAGCGCCGTTAGCTTTCAGGTCCTTGGCGTGAACGTCCAGAGCGCGCATGGCTTCTGGCTTCAGGTCCGAACTGTCGTATTCGAAGTAGAAAGTGGTGATCGCGCGCAGAGCAGCTTCTTCGCTCAGGGAGCCGTCAACTGCACCAGTGTTAGCGCCGTAACCAGCGTTTGGATCAACAGCAGCGCCTTCACCGGCATTGTCGCCGCCTTTGGACGAGCAACCTACAGCTACAGCCATGGCCAGAGCCAGCGCAGCAAATTTACCAAACTTCAGCATTTCCATCGTGAAACTCCTAATGAACCCCAGTGTGTTAAGTAAAACGTAAAGCGCCGCGTCAGTTCAGGTAAGGGGACCAGGAAGGTTCTCTGACTTCGCCTTGTGCGGTAGGAAGCGGGAGCCTTACGCGTCCATTAATGGACACGAGCATCAAGACTCCCCGGCCCTGCTGGCGGGTGGCGTAGATTACCATGGTGCCGTTGGGCGCAACAGTAGGCGACTCGTCCAGAGTGCTATCAGTGAGGATCTTTACACTACCGCGTTGCAAATCCTGGGCCGCCACCTTGAAATTGGTGAAGCCTTCCTGACGATGAATCATGACCAGGGTCTTTTCGTCAGCCGACAGCTTAGGGTTGGCGTTGTAGTTACCGATGAAGGTCACACGCTCTGCACCACCGCCGCCTGCGCTGGTTTTGTAGATCTGCGGCTTGCCGCCACGGTCGGAGGTGAAGTAGATGGTCGAACCATCTTTACCCCAGAACGGTTCGGTGTTGATGCCGGGGCCATTGGTGACGCGGGTGATCTGGCGCGAGCCCAGGTTCATCACATAGATGTCCGGGTTGCCGTCCTTGGACAGCACGAACGCCAGGCGATTGCCGTCCGGCGACCAGGCTGGTGCACCATTGAGGCCTTCGAAGTTGGTGATTTGCTCACGGCGACCGGTGTCGATGTTCTGCATGAAGATGCGCGGACGCTTCTGCTCGAACGAGACATAAGCGATGCGCTTGCCATCCGGTGCGAAACGCGGCGACAGGATCGGCTCGCGCGATTGCAGCAGGGTAACGGCACGCGCACCGTCGTAGTCCGAACGTTGCAGGGTGTAGCGAGTGTTTTTCTCGGAGAAGCGCTCGGCAGTCACGTAGAGCAGGCGAGTCGAGAAAGCACCTTTGATACCGGTGAGTTTTTCAAACGACTGGTCAGCAATGTAGTGCGACATGTCACGCAACTGGTCAACGCTGCCCGACACGCTGCCGGTCAGCACTTGCTGCTCGGTGGCGACGTTGAACAAGGCGTATTGCACCTGCAGGCGACCGCCCGCCGGAGCGATGCTGCCGACCATGACGTACTGGGCACCCAGCGCCTTGAAGTCACGGTAGATGATTTCGCTGGCCTGGCTTGGCTGGCTGATCATGTTCTGTTTCGGGATCGGCGAGTAGTAACCCGAGTTGCGCAGGTCGTTACCGATGATCTCGGCCATATCGTCCGGCAGCACGCTGCCGCCCTGGTTGGCGAACGGAACGACGGCAATCGGGGTAGCCCGATCGCTGCCGCTGGTTACCAGAATGTTTTTCTCATCGGCTACCGCCATCCCTGCCAGGCAGCAGATGGCGACAAGCATTCCTCGAAGAAGGTTTCTCACAAGGCTAGATCCTCAGGTGTGAATGTCATCTTGAATGAACGATACGGAGCAAAATCGCTCGGCTTCATTCCCTGCATTTCTGTCAAACGTCCAATATTCTTGACCGCCGCCACTGCCGAAGCATCGAACGGACCATCTCCGCTTGATCTGCCGACGGTAACCGAGGTCACTGTTCCATCCGGCAACATGCCGATTTGCAGCACGACCGTCATGCCTTTGCGTGCCGAAGGGGGACGAGCCCAGCCTTCTGCTGCACGTGCACGAATCAGGTCATCGAAACTGCCAGCGACTTCGTCACCCTGCTCGTCCGCCAGGGCCTGCTGACGTTGCGGCGTGTCGGAAAGCAGATCTGCCAAGGCCTGGGCCTTTTTGTCTTCGGCGGATTTACGAGCCGCTTCCTGCGATTTCTTCTTCGCAGCATCGGCAGCAGCTTTCTTCTTCGCGTCTTCGGCGACTTTCTTTTTCGCCTCTTCAGCGTCAGATTTCTTCTTGGCGTCTTCTGCGGCTTTCTTCTTCGCGTCTTCGACGATCTTTTTCTTGGCTTCTTCAGCGGCCGCTTTCTTGGCCTCTTCTTCAGCTGCCTTCTTGGCTTCTTCTTCAGATTTCTTCTTGGCTATATCAGCCAATTGTTTCTCTTCAGCCTTTTTGGCCTCGGCGGTCTTTTTGGCTTCGTCGGCTTTCTTGGCTTCATCAGCCTTTTTCGCCTCTTCCGCTTTCTTGGTCTCGTCGGCCTTCTTGGATTCTTCGGCTTTTTGAGCCGTATCTTCCTTCTTTTGTTCCGCAGCCTTGATGGCTTCCTGCTCGATCTTCTTCTGCTCCATCTGCTCGACTTCGGTCTGGCGCGCGGCGGATTTCTTCGCCTCACCCGCAATCTTCTGATTGGTCTGGGTGGTCGCCTGACTTTTCGATTTCAGCTGGTACAGGGTCGCCTGGACGATCGGCCTGGCCGGCGGCAGCTCCGGGGTCATGGCAAAACTGACAAACAACATGCCGAACACCAGCACGTGCAAGCCAATCGCCCAGACGCTAGGCCAGAAGTAGCTTTCCGAGGCTGTCGGCTCTCGTTGTTGCCGCATCAGGGCGCCTCGGTAATCAAGCCAACATTACCGACCCCGGCTTTCTGGAGACCGCCCATGGCACCCATGACCGATCCATAATCGACGGTCTTGTCGCCTCGAATGAAGACCTGGGTCTGCTTGCCGCCTTCGGTGCCGGCGCGAATGATCTTGGTCACCGCGTCGGTCATCTGCGGCAAGGTCATGGCCTTGTCCTGCTGTTTCTGGGTATCGACTTCGCTGCCAAGGTTCCAGTAGTAGGTCTTGTCAGCCTTGATCGAAATGGTCAGGACCTGAGTATTGTTGTCCTGCGGCAAGGCTTCGCTGGAAACCTTGGGCAGATCAACTTTCACGCCCTGATTAAGCATCGGCGCGGTCACCATGAAGATGACCAGCAGCACCAGCATCACGTCGATGTAGGGCACTACGTTCATCTCGGCGACCGGCTTGCGCTTTTTGCGAGCTCGAGCGATTAAAGCCATTGGAAATTACCTGCTTATTCTTCGCTGGTGTGCACTTTGCGGTGCAGGATCGCCTGGAATTCATCGGCGAAGGTGTAGTAGCGGCTGATCAGCGTTTCGCTGCGGGCAGCAAACCGGTTGTAGGCGATGACAGCTGGAATCGCGGCGAACAGGCCGATCGCGGTGGCGATCAGGGCTTCGGCGATACCCGGAGCCACGGTGGCCAGGGTTGCCTGCTGCGCAGTGGCCAGGCCACGGAAGGAGTTCATGATGCCCCAGACCGTACCGAACAGGCCGATATACGGGCTCACGGAACCTACTGTCGCGAGGAACGGCAGGCTCTGCTCGAGCTTTTCTTCTTCGCGGGAAATAGCGACGCGCATGGCCCGGGCCACGCCTTCCATGACCGCTTCAGGATCAACCCCTGGCTGCTGGCGCAGACGGGAGAACTCCTTGAAGCCGGCACGGAAGATCTGCTCGACGCCCGAATCCGGATCAGGGTTGCTGCCGGCCTGACGATAGAGTTTGGACAGGTCGATACCCGACCAGAAGCGCTCCTCGAAGCTCTCCAGGGCCCGTCGACCGGCGCGCAGCAAATTGCTGCGCTGAAAGATCATGATCCATGAGGTGACCGATGCGGCTACCAGGATCAGCATTACCAGTTGCACCACGATACTGGCATTGCTGACCAGGCTCCACATGGAGGAATGGTCGACGACGTTAGCTTCCACGCTTTATCTCCTGCTTTGAGTGTGTACCCGCGCCGCTCACGTCGGCAAAGGCCGCACGTAGAGCTTCGGGAATGGCCCGGGGTTTTAAACTTTCAGTGCGCACACAGGCCACCAGAAACTGCCCTTCGCAGAGCAGCACATTATCCGTTGCCCGCCTGACCTGCTGCTTGAAACGCAGGCTGGCACGGTTCAATTCGCTTACTTCAGCGCTTACCAGCAGTTCGTCATCCAGTCGCGCCGGCGCGTGGTAACGCGCTTCGCTGGAATGCACGACGAATAACAGGTCCTCCCCTGCCAGCTGGGATTGGGCAAAGCCCAGCTCCCGGAGCCGCTCGGTTCGAGCCCGTTCCATAAACTTGAGGTAATTAACGTAATACACGATGCCACCCGCATCGGTGTCTTCGTAATAAACGCGACAACGATGTGCGAAAGGCCCAAGCCCGTTTTGCGCGCGCATACTCTAGTGCTTACTCCTCAGGTTGCCAATCCGGCCAGGCAACTGTTTTTCATTGTTCTGCGGCTTTATCGCGAAAGCACGGTCCTCAGACAGCACAAACCCCGAATTGATCAGCCCGCAACGTGATTAATCGTCAACTGCATCGAGGGATTCGTCTACCACGGGCATCTCACCCAATCGTGACGGGATGTTTAAACCGAAGTGCAGGTACGCATGCCGGGTCACCACCCGCCCCCGGGGGGTGCGCATGATGTAGCCCTGCTGGATCAGGTACGGTTCCAGGACATCCTCGATGGTATGCCGCTCTTCGCTGATGGCTGCGGCCAGGCTGTCGACACCCACTGGGCCACCGTCGAACTTCTCGATCATGGTCAGCAGCAGGCGCCGGTCCTGATGGTCGAAGCCGCGCTCGTCGACATCCAGCAGGTTCAAGGCCAGGTCGGCGATCGGCTTGGTGATGTGCCCCTTGGCGCGAACTTCGGCGAAATCCCGCACCCGCCGCAACAGGCGGTTGGCGATACGCGGTGTACCCCGGGCACGGCGGGCGATTTCGAAGGCACCTTCCGGGTCGAGCGGCAGGCCAAGGATGTTCGCCGAACGACCGACAATCGTTGCCAGGTCCGCCGTGTTGTAGAACTCCAGGCGCTGCACGATACCGAAGCGATCCCGCAACGGATTGGTCAGCATGCCGGCTCGCGTCGTGGCGCCCACCAGGGTAAATGGCGGCAGGTCGAGCTTGATCGAGCGCGCGGCCGGGCCTTCGCCAATCATGATGTCCAGCTGGAAATCTTCCATGGCGGGGTACAGCACTTCTTCGACAATCGGCGACAGCCGATGGATTTCGTCGATGAACAGCACATCGTGAGGCTCAAGATTGGTCAACAGTGCGGCCAGGTCGCCCGGACGCTCGAGCACGGGGCCCGACGTGCTCTTGATCGAGACCCCCATTTCCTGGGCGATGATGTTGGCCAGGGTGGTTTTACCCAGACCCGGAGGACCAAAAATCAACGTGTGGTCCAGGGACTCGTTGCGTCCGCGTGCGGCCTGGATGAACAGTTCCATCTGCTCGCGGACGGTCGGCTGGCCGATGTATTCGGCCAGGCTGACCGGACGGATAGCCCGGTCCTGGACCTCTTCACGGTCCCGTGGGCCGGGTGCAGCTGTAATCAGACGATCCGCTTCAATCACTTAGATCATTCCCTTCAGGGCACGACGTATCAGGTCTTCACTGCTCAAACCTTTCTCCTTGATAGCGGAAATCGCCTTGCTGGCCTCCTGGGGCTTATAGCCCAGTGAAATCAGCGCGCTCACCGCGTCAGTTTCGGCACTGGCCACCGCAGCCACATCCGGGCCACCGGGCTGGTTCGGTACCAGGGCAAACATCGCCGGCACCGTTTCCCAAGCCTTGAAGCGATCCTTGAGCTCAACCAGCAGGCGCTCGGCAGTCTTCTTGCCCACGCCCGGCACCTTGGTCAACGCCGAGGTGTCCTGGGACTGCACGCAGCGCACCAGTTCGTCGACTTCCAGGCTCGACATCAAGGCCAGCGCCAGTTTTGGCCCCACACCATTGAGACGGATCAACTCACGAAAAAAGTCTCGCTCGCGCTTGCTGGCAAAGCCATAGAGTAACTGCGCGTCTTCACGTACGACCAAATGGGTGTGCAGCGTCAGCGGTTCGCCGACCGACGGCAGGCGATACAACGTGGTCATGGGTACTTCCAGCTCATACCCCAGTCCATTTACATCCAGAATCAGGTGCGGCGGCTGTTTTTCAGCCAATGTGCCGCGCAAGCGTCCAATCACGTTTCAGATCCTTGAGCGTTGGCCAGTACAGGGCTGGCGACTGACAGGCCAAGGGCTTCACGCCGACAACACAGGCGCAGGACCCCTGGTCCTGGAAAAGATGTGCTGATGCTATCAGAGACGCAGGCGCCCGCCACGACTGCGTGCCGTTCCCAGACCATGGGGCAGCAGGCTGGAGCGGGTGTGAGCATGGCAAATCGCAATGGCCAGGGCATCCGAAGCATCGATTTGCGGCTTGCTGGTCAGTTTGAGCATGTGCATCACCATCATCTGCACCTGCTCCTTGTTTGCCGCGCCGGTACCGGTGACGGCCTGCTTGACCTGAGTCGCTGTGTATTCGGCAATTTCCAGGTTTTCCTCGGCACCGGCAACGATCGCTGCACCGCGGGCCTGACCCAGTTTCAAGGCCGAGTCGGCGTTACGTGCCATGAACACCTTTTCGATGCCCATGGTGATCGGGCCGTACGTCTGGATGACTTCGCGCACGCCGCGATAGACGATTTGCAGGCGCTCGTGCAATTCACCGGAGCCGGTGCGAATGCAGCCCGAGGCCACGTAGACACAGCCGCGCCCGGTATCAGATACCACGCCATACCCGGTAATGCGCGAACCGGGGTCGATACCAAGAATTAGAGTCATAACGCCTGCGCAAGGAGATCGCGGTACCTCAGGATATCCCCGTGGGAGCTGCCGAAGGCTGCGATCTTTTGATTTTGGATCTTAAAGTCAAAAGATCGCAGCCTTCGGCAGCTCCTACAGGTTTAGCGTAGGGCCTTGCAAAGACAGCGATCTTTTATATGGACATCAACCCAGCTGTGCGGCAACCGATTCCGGGATGTCCGCGTTGGAATAGACGTTCTGCACGTCATCCAGGTCTTCGAGCATGTCGAGCAGCTTGAGCACCTTCTCGGCACCCTCAAGGTCCAGCTCGGCACTGGTGGTTGGCAACATCACGATTTCTGCGTCATCACCTTTGAAACCGGCCGCTTCCAGCGCGTTGCGTACGGAGTAGAACCCTGCGAACGAGGTGAATACGTCAATGGAACCGTCTTCGTTGGTGACCACGTCATCAGCGTCGGCTTCCATCGCCGCTTCGATCAACGCGTCTTCATCGACGCCCGGCGCAAAGGAAATCTGGCCCTTGCGCTCGAACAGGTAGGCCACCGAGCCATCGGTGCCCAGGTTGCCCCCGCACTTGCTGAACGCATGGCGAACTGCGGCGGCGGTGCGATTGCGGTTGTCGGTCATGCACTCGACCATCACTGCCACGCCACCTGGGCCATAACCTTCGTAGGTCAGTTCAACCATGTCGTCGGTATCGGCAGCACCCGCGCCGCGCGCTACGGCGCGATCGATGATGTCGCGACTCATGTTCGCACCCAGGGCCTTGTCCAGCGCCAGGCGCAAGCGCGGGTTGGAACCCGGGTCAGCGCCGCCCTGGCGGGCAGCAACCGTCAGCTCGCGGATCCACTTGGTGAAGATCTTGCCTTTCTTGGCATCCTGACGTTCTTTGCGGTGCTTGATGTTCGCCCACTTGGAATGACCCGCCATAACTCGCTCCGAATTCACTTTGAAACGTTGCCCGCCACGCGAACTGCGCCAGCCAGCAACCAAAAATCTCGACCTAAAGAAAAGGCGCACCCCATAAGGATGCGCCTTGACGACCCGCTTTACTCGGCTTTCGGCGTTTCGCGCAGACGAATGTGCAATTCGCGCAATGCCTTGGCATCGACTGCACCCGGAGCCTGAGTCATGACATCAGCCGCGCTCTGGGTTTTCGGGAACGCAATCACTTCACGGATCGACTGGGCGCCGGTCATCAGCATGACCAGGCGGTCCAGGCCGAAGGCCAGGCCACCGTGGGGCGGTGCACCGTACTTCAGGGCGTCAAGCAGGAAGCCGAATTTCTCTTCCTGTTCCGCTTCGTCGATGCCGAGCAGGCGGAACACCGTCTGCTGCATTTCCTTGCGGTGGATACGGATCGAACCGCCACCCAGCTCGGTGCCGTTGAGCACCATATCGTAGGCACGGGACAGAGCGGTCGCCGGGCTGGCTTCGAGCTCTTGTGGCGTGCACTTCGGCGCGGTGAACGGGTGATGCAAGGCACTGAAGCTGCCGTCGTCGTTCTCTTCGAACATCGGGAAGTCGACGACCCACATCGGCGCCCACTCGCAGGTCAGCAGGTTCAGGTCGTTGCCGACCTTGATCCGCAGCGCGCCCAGGGCTTCGCTGACGATCTTGGCTTTGTCGGCACCGAAGAACACGATGTCGCCGTCGACCGCGCCAACGCGATCAAGGATCACATTGAGGTTGGCTTCAGGGATGTTCTTGACGATAGGCGACTGCAGGCCTTCGACGCCTTTGGCGCGCTCGTTGACCTTGATGTACGCCAGGCCCTTGGCACCGTAGATGCCGACGAACTTGGTGTAGTCGTCGATCTTGCTGCGCGGCATGCTCGCCCCGCCCGGTACGCGCAAAGCTGCGATACGGCTTTTCGGGTCATTGGCCGGGCCGCTGAACACCTTGAAGTCGACTTCCTTGAGCTGGTCGGCAACGTCAACCAGTTCCAGCGGGTTACGCAGGTCCGGCTTGTCGGAACCGTAACGACGCATGGCCTCTTCGAAGGTCATGTGCGGGAAGTCGCCGAATTCCAGATCCAGCACTTCCTTGAACAGGTTGCGGATCATCTGTTCGGTGATGCCCATGATCTCTGTTTCATCGAGGAAGCTGGTCTCGATGTCGATCTGGGTGAATTCCGGCTGGCGGTCAGCCCGCAGGTCTTCGTCACGGAAGCATTTGGCGATCTGGTAGTAACGGTCGAAGCCGGCAACCATCAGCAATTGCTTGAACAGCTGTGGCGATTGCGGCAAGGCGAAGAACGAACCGGCGTGCGTGCGGCTCGGCACCAGGTAGTCACGCGCGCCTTCAGGCGTGGCGCGGGTCAGGATCGGTGTCTCGACGTCGAGGAAGCCGTTCTCGTCCAGGAAGCGACGGATGCTGGTGGTCATGCGCGAACGCAGACGCAGCTTCTCGAGCATTTCCGGGCGACGCAGGTCGAGGAAGCGATAGCGCAGGCGGGTTTCTTCGCCAACGTCGGAGAACTCGTTCAGCGGGAACGGCGGAGTTTCCGACTCGTTCAGCACTTCAAGTTCGTAGCCCAGCACTTCGATCATGCCCGACGCCATGTTGGCGTTGGTGGCACCGGCCGGACGCAGGCGCACCTTGCCGGTGACCTTGACCACATATTCGCTGCGCACGCGGTCGGCGACGGCGAAGGTTTCAGCGCGGTCCGGGTCGAACACCACCTGGGCCAGACCGTCACGATCACGGATATCGAGGAAAATCACCCCACCGTGGTCACGGCGACGGTGAACCCATCCGCAAAGGGTAATTTCCTGGCCGTCCAGGCTTTCGTTCAGTTGGCCGCAATAATGGCTGCGCATCATGGTAATGGTTTCACTTCTCGTAATTCGAAATTCGGTAGGAGGTCTTGCCCATCTCAGGAGCTGGATGATGCAGGAGCTCGCACGTGTCGTTCAACTCGGACCCTGGAATCTAGTCAGCTTTGTCGCCGCCGGCCAGGTTCTTCTTGGAGCCGGTCTTGAAATCGGTTTCGTACCAGCCGGTGCCGCTGAGGCGGAAGCCCGGCATGGACAGCATCTTCTTCAGCTCTGGTGCCTGGCACGCAGGGCAGTCGACCAGCGCCGGAGCGCTGATCTTTTGAATGGCTTCCAACTGATGACCACAGGAAGCACATTGATAGTCGTACATCGGCATGGGGGTTGTCTCGGCGATCAGATTGCTACCGCAGACTCGGGGTTTTGCGGCAAAGAGCGGGATTATATCCATTAAATGCAGCCAGTGCAGCCGTAAGACTGCACAGACCGACACTCTGCAACTTTCACCCTGCCGCCCCGGTCAATGGGGCGCTCGACGAGCAAGCCCGCGCCTGTGCAAGCGCAGGAAAAATGGGATATCCAGATGACTTTTTAACCACCCTCGCAGGATTTTACTGCAACTGCAGGGAGATCATGGATGACGGTCCTGCTCCGTACAGTTTCCTGCAACACCCGGTGCAAAATCGTTCGAGATGAAGGGTGTCGGACTACGCACGGGTGACACCCCAGGATGCCAGCCGTGCGCACGCGCCTTATTGATCCAGCAAGGAACGCAGCATCCACGCGGTTTTTTCGTGAACCTGCATGCGCTGGGTCAGCAGGTCGGCAGTCGGTTCGTCACTGACCTTGTCGAGCAGTGGGAAAATACCCCGCGCGGTGCGGGTGACGGCTTCCTGACCGGCAACCAGCTGCCGGATCATGTCCTCGGCATTCGGCACACCCTCTTCTTCCTTTATGGAAGACAGGCGCGCATAGATGGAATAGGCACCCGGTGCCGGAAACCCGAGGGCGCGAATGCGCTCGGCGATCGAATCCACGGCCAGGGCCAACTCGTTGTATTGCTCTTCGAACATCAGGTGCAGGGTCCGAAACATCGGCCCCGTGACGTTCCAATGGAAGTTGTGGGTTTTCAGATAAAGCACATAAGTGTCCGACAGCAGGCGCGACAGTCCGTCGACGATGGACTTGCGGTCTTCTTCACTGATACCAATATCAATTGCCATGCGGTTCCCCTAAAGGTGATTGATTCCATCCAACAGGTGCAGGGACCACTCTAGCAAGGCTGTCGCCACACCGCAGCACCGGATGGCCAGTCCCCGTGCGACAAATTGCCCGCATGACGCCGCTGGACTGCCTGATTTGAGTAGCCACAAGCTTTGCTGTTAAATAGGCAGTGTGTCGCCAGCGTCTATTTTTCCGGACGCTGCGCATAGGCTGACTTCGGGTACGTGCCCAACGCCTCTTATTGTTCTGAAGCGAACCGTGCTCCGTCAGCTCTTCCTTGTGATCCGTCTTAACGTGAGTTAATCAAAATGTTGAAAATCGTCCACCTGCTAATGGGCGCAGCAGCCTTGCTGCTGTCCTTCATCCCTAGCCTGCGATCCGAAGCTGTTCCTTACCTGCAACAACCCGATGCACTGTACCTGGCCTTTTTCGGCCTGCTCAACCTTACCCTCGCGCCTGTCATTCCCTACTGGAACAAAGGCCCGCGTCATCAACTGCAGAACCTGGTCAGCGCCTTGCTGGTCCTGGCTGTCGTATTGCAGACACTGACGCTTCTTGCGGAGATTGTATTTGTCTCCGGTCAACCCAACGTGCTGTTCAGCCTGGCTGCTGCCGTCATTGCCGTCCTCCTGCACCTGGCGATCAGCTTCTACAAATCTTCACCGGCCGCCGCTTCGCCCAGCTACGACATGACCAACCGCGATACCGGCACCGTCAAGTGGTTCAACACTTCCAAGGGTTTTGGCTTTATTTCCCGTGACTCCGGCGATGATATCTTTGTGCATTTCCGGGCCATTCGTGGCGAAGGTCACCGCGTCCTGGTCGAAGGCCAGCGCGTGGAGTTCTCCGTGATGAATCGCGACAAGGGCCTGCAAGCCGAAGACGTGATCGCGGCTCTGCCGCGCCGCTGATTCCCGGCTGAAAAAAACCGCGAACAGCCCGGCTGTTCGCGGTTTTTTTATGCCTACCCTTTAGTAATGGGGCGGCGGGGCTTCTTCTTCGGAAGACTCGAACTGCCCGACCATTTCCTCCTGACGTCGAATCAGGGCCGCCATCTGCAGCTGCAGCCGCTCGACGACGACCTGCTGCGCCACCAGTACATCGTTGAGGGTGTTAATGGTGTCATCCTGAAATGCCAGGCGGCTTTCCAGGTCATTGATGCGCTCCTCAAGACTCATGATTCAACCCTCCAGAAACGTGAAATCTTCAGTTAACACCCGCTGCAGCCGTTCGCGGATAGCTGCCACCTGCTCGGCACTGTACGGCACGGCCGGATGTTTGCCCCAGACCGGGGCCGGCCAGGCAGCGTCTTCGCGCTTGCGCACGATGACATGCATGTGCAACTGGCTGACTACATTACCCAGCGCTGCAATGTTCAGCTTGTCAGCGTCGAACGAGTCCTTCAGCGTCTGCGCCAACGCTGTAGTCTCCTGCCACAGCTGCAGCTGATCAGCGACATCCAACTGAAATATCTCGCTGATATCCTCGCGGCGTGGCACCAGGATGAACCAGGGGTAATTCGAATCGTTGGACAAGAGCAGCCGACAGAGCGGGAAATCCCCTATCGGTAAGGTGTCTTGTTGAAGTCGTGAATCCAAGGCAAACACTGTGCGCACTCCGGCAGATGATCATTTACAACCTGGCCACATCTTCAACGACGCTTGACCAGGCGACAGTTGAGCAGCATACCTGCGAACGTCGCTCGCATCACGACCATCGACGACGGCAGGCAGCACGCTCCGACATGGGCCTTTTCTGTGCAAGACGCACCATTTCAGCACGAACCAGGAAGGCGAAAGCGCTGAAGTGACTGATTATCAAGGCGACGTTCCAAACCACATCATGGCCGCGCTGAGTGAATTGCGCACAGTGCTGCAAATTTTTTGCACCAAAACCGCACATTGCGTCTACGCTGATGGGTCGGGGATCCACCTTTTACTCACTTGCGGGGTGAACCGGTAACATTTTGACTTGTCGCGCTGGTAGCCAGAACGGTGAAACACGATGCCAATCCCGGCGTCAAGCTCGAACCTCGGGGCACGAACCCCCCGGTTTTATGAGGCCTTTACGGCTTTTGGCGATATTTCAGAAAAAAAACAGACAGATTTCCGATTTGAGCACGCTTGTTGCATTCACACCCACATCGCCTTTTGCGCCTCCGCTGGAAGTGGAAGCCGCCAGGCATATAAAAACAGTGGCAAGGTAGCCCGATGGAGATTCACTCGTTTCACCAGGGACTCTTTTTACCGATGCTCAGGCCCTGGAAAACAACAAACAAGTTGTCAGTCCTCTTGCATTGGGGCTGTAAATTTGCGACATCTACCCAGCTGTTTGCGACAGGGTCGTAAAGATGCTGAAAGGTTAGATGCGCAAGTATCGCCAACATGGTCGGCGTGATATAAGTTTGCGCCGACACAAAAAGAAAGAGCCGCCCAGATAATAAAACAGGTGGGACGGCAGTACTCTTCTAAAACCAAAGGAGCAAATCACGATGCGCGTGATGAAGTGGAGCATGATCGCACTGGCAGTTGCAGCAGCAGCCAGCACTCAAATGGCTACGGCCGCACCTTTCGTAGGCGACCAGGCCGAAGCCAAAGGTTTTGTTGAAGACAGCACTTTCAACGTGCTGCTCCGCAACTACTACTTCAACCGTAACAAGAAAGACGGCGCAGTCGATGACAAAGACTGGACCCAGGGTTTCCACGGTGTGTTCAACTCTGGCTACACCCAGGGCACCGTGGGTGTTGGTATTGACGCTTTCGGTTACCTCGCCATCAAACTGGACGGTTCCGACAAGTACTCGGGTTCGGGTAACCTGAGCACCAACGCTGCTGGCGAAAACAATGACAGCCAGGGTAAAGCAGGCGCTGCACTTAAAGTTCGCATCTCCAAGACCGAACTGAAAGCGGGCGACATGCAGCCTAGCACCGCACCAGTATTTGCTGTTGGCGGTTCCCGTATCCTTCCGCAAACTGCCAGCGGTTTCCAACTGCAAAGCAGCGAGATCAAAGATCTTGACCTCGAAGCCGGTCACTTCTACTCGGCGACCAGCCAGGACAAAAACGGCCGTGACGGCGGTCTGTGGGCCAACTACGCTGGCGTCGAAGCTGACACCATCAACTACGGTGGTGCCAAATACGGCATCAACGAAAACTTCAGCGTATCGCTGTACGGCGCTCAGCTCGAAGACATCTGGAACCAGTACTACGCCAACGCCAACTACACCATCCCTATGGGTGGCGATCAGTCGGTGAACCTGGACGGTAACATCTACCGCACAGACGATTCCGGTAGTGCTGAAGCAGGCGACATCAGCAACACCGCGTTCTCCCTGGCAGCTGCTTTCTCGTTCCTGAAAGCGCACACCCTGACCGTTGGCTTCCAGAAAATCAACGGCGACACCCCGTTCGACTACGTCGGCGTGGGTAAAAACAACCGTGGCGGCGACTCGATCTTCCTCGCCAACTCCATCCAGTACTCTGACTTCAACGGTCCTGGCGAGAAGTCGGCCCAAGTACGCTACGACCTGAAAATGGCCGAGTACGGCGTTCCTGGTCTGAGCTTCATGACCCGTTACGTGAAAGGTTGGGACATCGACGGCTCCAACGCTCCGGTGAATGGCGCTTACGCTGGCCTGTACGGCGAAGATGGCAAACACCACGAAACCAACGTTGAAGCCAAGTACGTAGTACAAAACGGCCCGGCTAAAGACCTGTCGTTCCGCATTCGTCAAGCATGGCACCGCGCCAACGCTGACCAAGGCGAAGGCAGCATCGACGAGTTCCGCCTGATCGTTGACTACCCGCTGTCGATCTTGTAATCGAAAGCTGTTAGTTAGCTCTAGATAAAAAAAGGCCCATCTTCGGATGGGCCTTTTTTATTGTTTGCAGCTTATGCCTGTTACTGCACGGCCCCTTCCTGAACCACTCGAATCACCCGTTGCGGAAACGGAATATCGATACCAGCGGTTTTAAGACGATCCCGGGATTGCTCGTTGAACATGAACATCACGTCCCAGTAATCAGCAGTCTTGACCCAAACGCGCAGGGAAACAGTAATCGAACTGTCGCCCAGGGTGGAGATGACCGCTTGTGGCGCCGGCTCAGCCAATACGCGTTCGTCCTTCGCCAGGTCGAGCAACACTTCACGGGCCTTTTGCAAGTCCGCTTCGTAATCCACGCCCACATCGAACACGACTTTGCGGGTTGGCTGACGGTTGGTGTTGGTAATGATGCCGTTGGACAAGTTGCCATTGGGCACGATGATGGTCTTGTTATCACCGGTACGCAGCACAGTATGGAAAATCTGGATACTGTCCACGGTACCCGAAACACCCTGCGCTTCAATCCAGTCACCGATCCGGAACGGACGGAACAGCAAAATCAACACCCCGCCGGCAAAGTTCGCCAGGCTGCCCTGCAATGCCAGGCCGATGGCCAGGCCTGCCGCACCGATCGCCGCGACAAAGGAGGTGGTTTCCACGCCAATCATCGACGCGACGCTGACGATCAGCAACACTTTCAGGATGATGTTCGCCAGGCTGCTGATGAAGCCCTGCAACGCCAGGTCGGCGTTACGCAGTGCCAGCAGGCCGCCGAGTTTCTGCGTGACCTTGTTGATCAGCCACCAGCCGATGGCCAGGGTAATGATGGCGAGCAGCACGCGGCTGCCGTATTCCATGATCATTGGAATCCAGGCTTGGGACGCCTTGACCAGGTTGTCCACTTCAGCATTCAAATCCATTGTTGCTCTCCTTCGAAATCAATCGCGGAAGTTGTTGAACTGCAGCGGCATGTCGAAGGTTTTGGCGCGCAGTGCGGCGATAGCCTCCTGCAGATCGTCACGCTTTTTCCCGGTAATGCGTACTTGCTCGCCCTGAATGGCGGCCTGCACCTTGAGCTTGGCATCCTTGACGTGGGCGACGATCTTCTTCGCCAGCTCCTTGTCGATGCCTTCCTTCAGTACGGCTTCCTGCTTCATCAGCTTGCCCGATGCATAGGCGTCCTTGACCTCAAGGCACTGCACATCGATTTTGCGCTTGACCAGTGCCAGCTTGAGGATCTCAATCATGGCTTCAAGCTGAAAATCGGCTTCTGCGGTCAGGTTGACGGTCAGGTCTTTTTCCTTGAATTCGAAGGTGCCCTTGCCTTTCAGGTCATAGCGGCGATCGAGTTCCTTGACGGCGTTTTCGACCGCGTTGGTGACTTCGTGTTTGTCCAGTTCGGATACCACGTCGAACGACGGCATGTAATCTCTCCAGTAAAAGGGGTGCCCATGGAGCACGCCTGGCTTGCGGTTAAAATCCGCGCTGATTATAACGGGTCTTTCCGATCATTCACTGCGAGCCTCCGATGCGCGTCATAAACAGAGCAAAAAGCTGATGTCGACCACCTGGCACATCCTCGGTGCGGGCAGCCTCGGCACCCTATGGGCCACTCGTCTGGCTCGGGCCGGGGTGCCGGTCACGCTGATTGTGCGAGATCAGGCGCGACTGCAGGCCTACGAGGCGCAAGGCGCGCTGACCCTGGTCGAACATGGCGAGGCGCGCAGCTACCCGATCCCGGCGCAGACACCGGACAGCGCCGAGCCAATCAGGCGCCTGCTGGTCGCCTGCAAGGCCTATGACGCCGAGAGCGCCGTGGCCCAACTGGCGCCGCGCCTGGCACCCGACGCCGAGTTGATCCTGCTGCAAAATGGGTTGGGCAGCCAGGACGCCGTTGCCGCCCGGGTTCCCCACGCTCGCTGCCTATACGCTTCAAGCACCGAAGGGGCGTTTCGCGACGGCGACTGGCGAGTGGTCTTTGCCGGCCACGGCTATACCTGGCTGGGGGACGCCAGCCACCCGGTGCCGCCGATCTGGCTGGATGATCTGACAGCCGCCGGCATTCCCCATGAATGGAGCACCGACATCCTGACCCGGCTGTGGCGCAAACTGGCGCTCAACTGTGCGATCAATCCGCTCACCGTCCTGCACCAGTGCCGCAATGGCGGGCTTGAAGCGCATCATTGCGAAGTCGCCACACTCTGCGGTGAACTGAGCGAGCTGCTCCAACGCTGCGGCCAGCCGGCTGCCGCCGAGGATTTGCAGCAGGAAGTAGAGCGCGTGATCCACGCCACTGCGGCGAATTACTCGTCCATGTACCAGGATGTCGACAGCCAGCGGCGCACCGAGATCAGCTACCTGCTGGGTTACGCCTGTAAAGCCGCGCGCCGGCACTCGCTGCACCTGCCACACCTGGAGCAGCTCGAGTCGCGCCTGATCGCCCATCTGCAAAGCCTTGGATTGCCCAGCGACTAAGCAGCGGCTACGCTGGCCACTTGTTCCTTTGCAGCGACGAACCTGATGCCATTGCGCCAGCGCCTTGAAAACCTACCGGTCGGTCAGAAATTGCTGGCCGCCCTGTTGGTGCTGTTGACCACTGTTCTGCTGGTCGCCAACCTGACCTTTATCAGCGCCGCTTATTATATTTCCCAGGAAAGCATGGCGCCCCAGGCCTTGCAGACCATCGGCCGCCTGGTGTCCAACCCCAGCCTGATCTCCGACGCCTTGCAGTCACCACAAAGCGCCGAACGCCTGCTCAACGAGCTCAATAGCTATTCGCCTCTGCGGGCAGCCGCCCTCTACGATGGCAAAGGCCAGCGCCTGGCGCAGTTGCAACAGGGGGAAAAGCTCAAGTTGCCAGAGCACTACCGGCACATCGAGTCCTGGCAAGCCACCGAATTTCGCAGCAACCAGGTGATCACCCTGCCCCGCCCCGGCACAGCGCCTGGTCACTTGCTGCTGGTTGCCAGCAGCGAACTGCCGATGGCGTTCTACACCGGTACGCTGACGGCAAGCCTGGGGATCCTGATCTTCAGCATCCTGTTGTGGCTGGTGATCGCCCGGCAGATCAAGCGCCTGATTACCCGGCCGATCCATCAGCTGGAAGAGTTGTCCCGGCAAGTCACAAGGGAAGAGAACTACGCCCTGCGCGCCTCTCGCGGCAACCATGACGAAATCGGCAGCCTTGCCGAGGCGTTCAATACCATGCTGTCGCGGATCGAAGCGCGGGAGCAGCAGCTCAAACGCGCCCGTGACGACTCCCAGGCCGCCTACGACCAGGCTCAGGGGCTGGCGGAAGAAACCCGCCATACCAATCGCAAACTGGAACTGGAAGTGCAGGTTCGCAGCAAGATCGAGAAAAAGCTCACGGGTTTCCAGAATTACCTCAACAGCATCATCGACTCGATGCCCTCGGCGTTGATTGCCCTGGATGAACAGCTTTACGTCACCCAATGGAATCAGGAGGCCAGCGCGCTGTCCGGGACTCGCCTGGACGAGGCCCTGAACCAGCCGATCTTCCTCGCCTTCGAACCGCTAAAGCCGTATTTGCCGCAGCTCAAGCAAACGGTCGAACAGCACACGGTGGCCAAGATCGAGCGGGTGACCTGGGTCAAGGATGATGAAGCCAGGCATTACGCCCTGACGTTTTATCCACTGATGGGCGGCGCGGGTCGTGGCGTGGTCATCCGTATCGACGACATCACCCAGCGTCTCTCGCTGGAAGAAATGATGGTGCAGTCAGAGAAAATGCTCTCAGTCGGCGGCCTGGCGGCGGGTATGGCGCATGAGATCAACAACCCCTTGGGCGCCATCCTGCACAACGTGCAAAACATCCGCCGGCGCCTGTCCCCGGAGTTGCCGAAGAACCTTGAACAGGCCGAGCACATCGGCATCGAACTGGAAACCGTGAACCAGTATCTGGTGGCTCGTGAAGTGCCGCAACTGCTCGACGGTATCCAGCAGGCTGGCGCCCGCGCGGCGAAAATCGTGACGCACATGCTCAGTTTCAGCCGGCGCAGCACCCGGCAAATGGCGCCCTGCGACCTGCCGGCGCTGATTGATCAGGCAGTGGAAATCGCTGGCAACGACTTCGACCTGGCGATCGGTTTCGACTTCAAGGGGCAGGCGATCATTCGTCAGTTCGACCCGCAGCTCGGCCCGGTCCCCGGCACCGCCAACGAGCTGGAGCAGGTGCTGCTCAACCTGCTGAAAAATGCCGCCCAGGCCATTCATCAGCGCGAGGACGACCGTGAACCGGGGCGGATCATCTTGCGCACCCGCCTGAACCCGCCCTGGGCGGAGATCCAGGTCGAGGACAACGGCATCGGCATGAGCGAGAGCGTGCGCAAGCGTACTTTCGAACCGTTCTTCACCACCAAGGAAATCGGCCAGGGGACCGGGCTCGGTTTATCGGTGTCGTACTTCATCATCACCAACAACCACAAGGGCCAGATGGAAGTGCAATCGACCCTCGGCCAGGGCACCTGCTTCACCCTGCGCCTGCCCTTGGCGAGCACTGCGCTCGTCTCTCAGGAACTCAATCAGCTATAGAGGTAACCCATGGGCTTTCGCTTGTCGAAAATCTACACCCGCACTGGCGACAAAGGCGAAACAGGCCTCGGCGATGGTCGCCGAGTGCCCAAGGACCATCCACGAATTGAAGCAATTGGTGAGGTTGACACGCTAAACAGTCAGGTTGGTGTGCTGCTGGCGGGATTGGCGCAGGAAACTGCTGCGTATCCTGGGCTTAATGAAGTGGTCGAGGTGTTAGCGCCTTGCCAGCACCGCTTGTTCGACCTCGGCGGCGAACTGGCAATGCCTGAGTATCAGGCTCTGAACATGACAGAGATCGAGCGCCTGGAGGCGGCGATCGATGTATGGAACGAAGAACTGGGGCCGTTGGAGAATTTTATTTTGCCCGGCGGTTCGGCGCTGATTGCCCAGGCGCACGTGTGCCGCAGCCTGGCGCGCAGTGCGGAACGGCGCTGTCAGCATTTGAATGCGACTGAGCCGCTGGCCGGGGTCGGGTTGGCTTACATCAATCGGTTGTCGGATTTGCTGTTTGTGATGGCAAGGGTCATTGCCAGGCGCCAGGGGGTTGCGGAAATCTTGTGGCAGCCGGCGGTGAAGCCCACAGAAGCGTAGCGCCTGTTCGGGCGCCATCGCTGGCAAGCCAGCTCCCACAAGTTTTGTCGTGTGCACAACATGTGTGAACGACACCAAACCCTGTGGGAGCTGGCTTGCGAGCGATGAGGCCAGCAGCCTCAATACACAATCAAGCCTCAGGCCAGAACGCGCGGATCCCCGCCACACCCTGCGCCCCAGCTTCCCAAGCCTGCTGCCGCTCAGCCGGGCCCACGCCACCCAGCAGGAACACCGGTTTGCTGAACCCTTCGATCAAGCTCGCCGCCTGCTGCCAACCCAGCGGCTGGGCATCCGGGTGGGTCTGGGTCGGCTGTACCGGCGACAGGGTGACAAAGTCCACGCCCATCTGCTCGGCCAACGCCAGCTCCTCTGCGTTATGACAGGACGCCGCCAGCCAGCGCGACGCCGGCAGCGGTCGACCCGCTGCCGCGTATTTGCGCAGTTGGGCGGCCGTGATATGCCAGCCGGCCGAGGGGAAATCACCCAGCCACTCGAACGGCCCCTTGATCATCAACTGCGCCTTGCCCGCACACAGTCCCGCCGCATCCACCGCCAGATCCCGGTATTTGGGATCGTAGCCGTTTGGTGCGCGCAGCTGGATAAGCTTGATGCCGCCTGCGATGGCTTTCTGGATACCGCGCAATAGTGCCGGGGTCTCCAGATCTTCAGGGGTGATCAGGTATTCGGCCGGCAAACGCGCAGCCGCGACGATCGGCTGGTTGGCCGCCGGAAATTCGTAGTCCAGCAGGTCCCGCGGAGCCACCCAGGCCAGCGGCTGGCCTTCGGCCCCATGCGGCTCACCGGTAAACGCCGAGACTTCCCAGACATCCAGCAATACTTGCTTGTCAGGATAATCGTGGCGGACCTTGATCAGCGGGCGCGCTGCGCCGACCACAATTCCCAGCTCTTCATGAAGCTCGCGAGCCAAGGCGGTTTCGACGGACTCGTCAGCCTCGACCTTGCCACCCGGGAACTCCCAAAGACCGCCCTGGTGCTGGGTATCGGCGCGCCGGGCGATCAGGATCTTGCCACTGCTGTCACGAATAACCGCAGCCGCTACATGTACGCGTTTCACTGCCCAACCTCCTTCAGACCTGCTTTCTGCCAGGCCTTGAACGCTGGCCATTGGTAGATCGTATCGATGTAGGCCTCATCCTCGGCCGGTACTTTCACCTGATAGGTGCGCAGGCGCACAGCAATCGGGGCGAAGAAAGCATCGGCCAGGCTAACCTTGCCAAACAGGAACGGACCGGCGTCGGACGCAGCGGCCCGGCACTGCGCCCATAACGCCAGCACTCGTTCGATGTCCTCCTGGACTTCAGTCGGAGCCGACACCAGTGGCGCGTCGCGGCTGAGGTCAAACGGCATGTTGGCCCGCAGGGCGAAGAACCCGGCGTGCATTTGCGCGCAGGCCGAGCGGGCCTGGGCCCGGGCCGCTACATCGCTGGGCCAGAGCCCAGCATCCGGGAACTGTTCGGCCAGGTACTCGGCAATCGCCATGGAATCGGCGATGGTGCCATGTCTGGTTTTCAGCAGCGGGACTTTGCCGGTCGGCGAGTGTTTGAGCAGGCGTTCACGGGTGTCCGGCTGGTTCAGCTTGATCAGTTCTTCGCTGTAGGGGGCTTTGGCCAGATCAAGCGCCAGCGCGCCGCGCAAGGACCAGGAGGAATACAATTTGTCGCCGATGATCAGGTGGAGGCTCATGTTCGGGACCCTTGGATAAGAGGTATGGGCCAGATTTTTCAGCTTCTGGTTGACCGTCATCGCGGGCAAGCCCGCTCCCACAGGGTCAGCGCAATCCTGTGGGAGCGGGGCTTGCCCGCGATGGGCCGGGGTCGCGTTCGACCGACCCGGTCTGGCTTAAGTACGGTACTCAGCGTTGATCTTTACATACTCATGAGACAGATCTGTGGTCCAGATCGTCTCGCTGCACGCGCCGCGACCCAGTTCGATCCGGATAGTGATTTCTTCCTGCTGCATCACCGCCGCACCCTGGGCTTCGGTGTAACTGGCCGCACGGGCGCCGTGGCTGGCGATGCACACTTCCCCGAGGAACACGTCGATCTTGCTCACATCCAGATCGGGCACACCCGCGCGGCCAACGGCGGCCAGGATACGGCCCCAGTTCGGATCGGAAGCAAACAGTGCAGTCTTGATCAGGGGCGAGTGAGCCACGGTGTAACCGACGTCCAGGCACTCCTGGTGGTTGCCGCCGCCATTAACCTGGACGGTGACGAACTTGGTCGCGCCCTCGCCATCACGAACGATCGCCTGGGCGACGTCCATGCACACTTCGAACACGGCCTGTTTCAGCTTGGCAAACAGCTCGCCTTCGGCGCGGGTGATTTCCGGCAGCGCCGCCTGTCCGGTGGCGATCAGCATGCAGCAGTCGTTGGTCGAGGTGTCGCCGTCGATGGTGATGCGGTTGAACGACTTGTTGGCGCCGTCCAGCAGCAGGTTTTGCAGCACTTCACGGGACACTTTGGCGTCAGTGGCGATGTAGCCCAGCATGGTCGCCATGTTCGGCCGAATCATGCCAGCACCTTTGCTGATGCCGGTGACGGTGATGGTCACGCCGTCATGGTCGAACTGGCGGCTCGCCCCCTTGGGCAAGGTGTCGGTGGTCATGATGCCGGTGGCGGCAGCTTCCCAGTTGTTGACCGACAGGTCGTCGAGCGCAGCCTGCAAGGCGCCTTCGATCTTCTCGACCGGCAGCGGTTCGCCGATCACCCCGGTGGAGTACGGCAGCACCAGGCGGGCATCGACGCCGGTCAGCTCTGCCAGCTTCGCGCAGGTGCGCTCGGCGGCGGCCAGGCCAGGCTCGCCGGTGCCGGCGTTGGCGTTGCCGGTGTTGGTCAGCAGGTAACGCACCGGGCCTTGCACTCGCTGCTTGGCAAGAATCACCGGTGCGGCGCAAAAGGCGTTCAGGGTGAACACGCCAGCGACCGTCGAGCCTTCGGCACAGCGCATGACCACGACATCCTTGCGCCCCGGGCGCTTGATGCCGGCCGAAGCAATACCGAGTTCAAAACCGGCAACCGGGTGCAACGTTGGCAAAGGACCAAGACCAACAGCCATGAATGCGCTCCTTAAAAATAGTCATCGCCGACGCAGATGATCGGCGGTATCAAATGGCAAAACGCCGCGACGGCTGATGCCGGTCGCGGCGCGGGTATTTCAGCGTGCTGAACGGGTTTTACTGGATCTGCCCGTGGCAATGCTTGAATTTCTTGCCCGAACCGCAGTAGCACAGTTCGTTACGGCCCAGCTTCTGTTCGTTACGCACCGGCGCGGTGGCGAGGGCAACATCGACCTCTTCACCCAGCAGTTCCGGCTGCTCCAGACCTGGCGGCTCGTCGTGCTGGAATTGCATGCGTGCGGCCAGAGCTTCGGCTTCCTGGCGCAGGCGTTGCTCTTCTTCGACCGGATCTTCGCGACGAACCTGTACGTGAGACAGCACACGAATCGAGTCGCGCTTGATCGAATCCAGCAGCTCGGAGAACAGCGTGAACGACTCGCGCTTGTACTCTTGCTTCGGGTTCTTCTGGGCGTAGCCACGCAGGTGGATACCATGACGCAGGTGATCCATGGTCGACAGGTGGTCTTTCCACAGGTCATCCAGTACGCGGAGCACAATCTGCTTCTCGAAGGTACGCAGCGCTTCGGCGCCAGCCTGGTCTTCTTTCTCGTGGTACGCGGCGATCAGCTCGTTCATCAGCTTCTCGCGCAGGGTCTCTTCGTACAGGTGATCGTCTTCGTCGAGCCACTGCTGGATCGGCAAGGCAACACCGAAATCACTTTGCAATGCAGCCTCAAGACCGGCCACGTCCCACTGCTCTGGCAGCGACTGTGGCGGAATGTGCGCGCTGACGGTGGCGTTGAGCACGTCCTGACGGAAGTCAGCGATGGTCTCGCCGATGTTGTCAGCGGCCAGCAACGTGTTACGCATGTGATAGATCACTTTACGCTGTTCGTTGTTGACGTCGTCGAACTCGAGCAGTTGCTTACGAATATCGAAGTTGCGGCCTTCTACCTTGCGCTGGGCCTTTTCGATGGCGTTGGTCACCATACGGTGCTCAATCGCTTCGCCAGGCTGCATGCCCAGGGCTTTCATGAAGTTCTTCACCCGATCAGAGGCGAAGATACGCATCAGGCTGTCTTCCAGCGACAGGTAGAAGCGGCTCGAACCGGCATCACCCTGACGGCCGGCACGACCGCGCAACTGGTTGTCGATACGGCGCGATTCGTGACGCTCGGAAGCGATGACCTGCAGGCCACCGGACTCCAGCACTTGCTGGTGGCGTTTTTGCCAGTCGGCCTTGATCTGGGCGATCTGCTCAGGGGTCGGATTCTCCAGCGAAGCCACTTCCACTTCCCAGTTGCCGCCCAACAGGATGTCGGTACCACGACCGGCCATGTTGGTGGCGATGGTCAGTGCGCCTGGGCGACCGGCCTGGGCGATGATCTCGGCTTCCTTCTCGTGGAACTTGGCGTTCAGGACCTTATGCTCGATGCCTTCCTTGTTGAGCAGATTGGACATGTGCTCGGAAGTTTCGATGGTTGCAGTACCCACCAGCACCGGACGGCCCTGGGTCATGCATTCCTTGATGTCGTTGATGATCGCCGCGTATTTTTCGTCGGCGGTCAGGAACACCAGGTCGTTGTAGTCCTTACGTGCCAGCGGACGGTTTGGCGGAATCACCATGACCGACAGGCCGTAGATCTGGTGGAACTCGAACGCTTCGGTGTCTGCCGTACCGGTCATGCCGGACAGCTTGTTGTACAGGCGGAAGTAGTTCTGGAAGGTGGTCGATGCCAGGGTCTGGCTTTCGGCCTGGATGTTCAGCTCTTCCTTGGCTTCGATGGCCTGGTGCAAGCCTTCGGACAGACGACGACCCGGCATGGTACGACCGGTGTGTTCGTCGACCAGCACAACCTGCCCGTCCTGCACGATGTATTCGATGTTGCGATGGAACAGCTTGTGCGCACGCAGACCGGCATAGACGTGGGTCAGCAGGCCCAGGTTATGTGCCGAATACAGGCTTTCGCCTTCGGCCAGCAGACCGACGCGGGTGAGCATGTCTTCAATGAACTGGTGACCGGCTTCGTTGAGCTCGACCTGACGCGTCTTCTCGTCGACGGTGTAGTGGCCAGCTTTGGTGACTTCGCCTTCTACTTCCTCGACGTGCAACTCCAGTTGCGGGATCAGTCGGTTGATCTCGACGTACATCTTGGAGCTGTCCTCGGCCTGACCGGAAATGATCAGCGGGGTACGGGCTTCGTCGATGAGGATGGAGTCGACTTCGTCGATCACGGCAAAATTGAGTTCGCGCTGGAATTTTTCTTCCATGCTGAACGCCATGTTGTCGCGCAGGTAGTCGAAACCGAATTCGTTGTTGGTGCCGTAGGTGATGTCGGCGGCGTAAGCCAGGCGCTTCTCTTCCGGCGGCTGGAACGGCGTGACAACGCCGACCGTCAGGCCGAGGAATTCGTAGAGCGGACGCATCCAGTTGGCATCACGACGGGCCAGGTAGTCGTTCACGGTCACAACGTGCACGCCCTTGCCGGACAGCGCGTTCAGGTAAACGCCCAGTGTTGCCACCAGGGTCTTGCCTTCACCGGTACGCATTTCCGCGATCATGCCTTCATGCAAGGTCATGCCGCCGATCAGCTGGACATCGAAGTGGCGCATACCCATGACGCGCTTGCCGGCTTCGCGGGCGACCGCAAAGGCTTCAGGCAGCAGCTTGTCGAGGGTTTCCCCTTTGGCGATGCGGGCCTTGAACTCGTCTGTCTTGGCACGCAATTGATCGTCCGAAAGGGCCACCATTTGCTCTTCGAAGGCATTGACGAATTGCACCGTCTTGAGCATGCGTTTGACTTCACGCTCGTTCTTGCTTCCAAAAAGTTTCTTTAACAAAGGCGCAAACATATCGGCAGGATCTTCCACACTAAAGGGATGGAGGGCGGCCCCGTGAGTCGCCCGAGCAGCCCTCATGGCCGCATGCGAACGAGCATTCTACCCGGAAACGATGGAGAGGAAAGTGGCGTTATTCCACGATGCTGGCACAGCGCTGTGACGGGGCTCACTTACAATAAGGCCTTTTCTGCCAGTTTCAACCCGGATAAGTACGAAGTTAATCATTGATTTAATGGATAAAGCGTCGCCAGAACGATGGATGAGGTACGGCCAGGCCTTTCTGCTAAGATGGCTGCTCTGTTACTTCAGGTGTCTGATCATGGCATTTCGCCCTCTCACGGCCAGAGCACCCGCCGTTCTGCTTCGCGAAGCCAAACCGCTTAAAGCCATCTTTGGTCACGCTCAACGCCTGGGTCATCTGCAGCGCCTGCTGGAAAGCCAGCTGCAGCCTGCCGCCCGGGAACACTGCCATGTGGCCTCCTGGCGCGAAGGCAGTCTGCTGCTGATCGTGACCGATGGGCATTGGGCGACCCGGCTGCGCTATCAGCAGAAGCGTTTGCAGCGTCAGTTACAAATGTTTGACGAATTTGCCAGCCTGACGCGGATTCTGTTCAAGGTACAGCCGCCCACCGTTCAGCAAGGTGCTGCGGGGCATACCATCAGTTTATCGACCGATGCAGGCGCAACCATTCAGGCCACGGCCGACGGAATCAGCGATCCGAATCTCCGGGCAGCGCTGGAACGGCTGGCGGCTCACGCCAAACCAAAGGTTTAACGGCAAGATCAAAAGATCGCAGCCTTCGGCAGCTCCTACGTAGGAGCTGCCGAAGGCTGCGATCTTTTGCTTTTAGCGGCGTTTGTTGCCTCCCAGCAGCGACCCCATCAACCCCCGCACCAACTGCCGCCCCAGTTGATTGGCCGCCTGACGCATCGCCGACTTGAGCGCCTGACCCGCCGCCGTGCCAAGGAATTCCCCGGCCTTGTCGGTGAAGCTTGGCTCTTCAGCGCCTGCCTTGCCCGGCGTGGCTTCAGGCTCCGGCGCCAAGCCCTTGCGTCCCATCAGCACTTCGTAGGCTGACTCGCGATCGATCGGCTTGTCGTAACGGCCTTTGAACGGCGAGCCGGCGATCAGCATCGTGCGCTCGGTCTCGGTCAGCGGTCCGATCCGCGACTGCGGCGGCGCTACCAGCACCCGTTGCACCATCGCGGGGGTGCCTTTGTCCTGCAAGGTGCCCACCAGCGCCTCGCCGATCCCCAATTCGGTCAGCACCGACAAGGCATCAAACGCCGGGTTGGGACGAAAGCCCTCGGCGACCGCACGCAGGGATTTCTGCTCCTTGGCGGTGAACGCGCGAAGCCCATGTTGCACACGCAAGCCCAACTGGGCCAGCACGTCATCCGGCAGGTCACCCGGCGACTGGGTCACAAAATACACCCCCACGCCTTTGGAGCGGATCAACCGCACCACTTGCTCCAGGCGATCACGCAGGGCCTGGGGAGTACCGGCGAACAGCAGGTGCGCCTCATCAAAAAACAGCGCCAGCAGCGGTTTGTCTGCATCCCCGCGCTCGGGCAATTGCTCGAACAGTTCAGCCAGCAACCACAACAGGAACGTGGCGTAGACCTTCGGCGCTTCATGTACCAGGCGGCTGGCGTCGAGCAGGTGAATGCGCCCGCGACCCTCGGCGGTCGGTTGCAGGATGTCTTCGAGCTGCAACGCGGGCTCACCGAACAGCGCTTCGGCGCCCTGCTGTTCAAGCGTTGCCAGGCGGCGCAACAACGCCTGGCTGGAACCGGTGGTCATCAGCGCGGCGTCGTCTCCCAGCAACTGCGGATGATCGCGCAGGTGATTGAGCAGCGCCTTCAGGTCTTTGAGGTCCAGCAGTAGCAGGCCTTCCCGATCCGCGACCTTGAACGCGGCATACAGCGCCGACTGCTGGCTGTCGGTCAGTTCCAGCAGGCTGCCCAGCAGCAACGGGCCCATTTCACTGAGGGTGGTGCGCAAAGGATGACCGGACTTGCCGTGGATATCCCACAAGGTCACCGGATACGCCTGGGGCTGGTGATTCAGCCAGGGCATGCCGGCGATGCGCTCGGCGATCTTGCCCTGGGGATTACCGGCAGCCCCGAGCCCGCACAGGTCGCCCTTGATATCGGCGGCGAACACCGCCACCCCGGCGTCGCTGAAGGCTTCGGCCAGGCGTTGCAAGGTGACCGTCTTGCCGGTCCCGGTCGCCCCGGCGACCAGGCCATGACGATTGGCCAGGCGCATCGCCTGGGCGATAGGGCTACCAGCGAGATCAGCACCAATAACAAGTTGCGAGGAGTCAGGCATTTCGTCACCCATGGTTAATCTTTGATTCCTGATGGCCGATACAGGGGATTGAAGAGCGTCGGTAATTTCCTACAGAAAAAACGGAGCTGTGCGCTTGTGCTCGTCACCACCCACTTTCGCGTTCTCTTATAAAAGCACGCCCTGGCCATTAAGACCTTAGCGGAACCTCAAGCCATGAACAAAAACCTGCGTTTCAGCCATAAAATCCTGCTTGCCGCCGCGCTAATCGTCATTGCCGCCTTCGCCTCGTTTACGCTGTACAACGACTACCTGCAACGTAACGCCATCCGCGAAGACCTGGACAACTACCTCAACGAGATGGGCGACGTTACCGCCAGCAATATCCAGACCTGGTTGAGCGGGCGCATCCTGCTGATCGACAACCTTGCCCAGAACATCGCCATCAACCCCGAGCCGGGCACTGTGGCCAGCCTGCTTGAGCAGAAAGCGTTGACGTCGACCTTCATGGCCTCCTACCTGGGCGACGCGACCGGCAGTTTCACCATTCGCCCGGACGCCAAAATGCCTGCCGGCTTCGATCCGCGAGTGCGCCCCTGGTATAAAGGTGCCGAAAGTAGCAGCACCGCCACCCTGACCGAACCTTACATCGATGCGGCCACCGGGCAGACCATCATTTCCATTGCCACTGCCTCGAAAAAAGCCGGCCAGAGCGTCGGCGTAGTGGGCGGCGACCTGAGCCTGCAAACCCTGATCGATACCCTCAGCGCCCGGGATTTTGACGGCATGGGTTACGCGTTCCTGGTCAGTGCCGATGGCAAGATCCTGGTTCACCCGGACAAAACGCTGGTCATGAAGACGCTGAGCGAGGCCTTTCCCCAGGGGGCGCCGCGTTTGAGCAGTGACTTCAGCGAAGTGGAAGTCGATGGCAAGACCCGCATCGTTAACTTCACCCCGGTCAAAGGCCTGCCTTCGGTCAACTGGTACATCGGCCTGTCGGTCGACAAAGACAAAGCCTTCTCGATGCTCAGCGAGTTCCGTGCATCGGCGGTTGTGGCGACGCTGATCGCCGTGGCAATCATCATCGCCCTGCTGGGCATGCTGATCCGCCTGCTTATCCAGCCATTGCACGTGATGACCCGGGCCATGGAAGACATCGCCGACGGTGAGGGAGACCTGACCAAGCGCCTGACCATCCAGAACAACGATGAATTCGGCATCCTGGGCACGGCGTTCAACCGCTTCGTCGAGCGCATCCACGGCTCGATCCGCGAAGTGGCGTCGGCCACCGGCCAGGTCAATGAAGTGGCGTTGCGCGTCGTCGCCGCGTCCAATTCGTCGATGTTCAATTCCGATCAGCAAGCCTCGCGCACTAGCAGCGTGGCCGCCGCGATCAATCAACTGGGCGCCGCAGCCCAGGAAATCGCCCGCAACGCCGCCCAGGCATCAAGCCAGGCCAGCGACGCGCGCAATCTGGCCGAAGACGGTCAGCAAGTGGTGGATCGCAGCATTGCCGCGATGAATCAACTGTCGAGCATGCTCAGCGCCTCGAGCACCAATATCGAATCGCTTAACAGCAAGACCGTGAATATCGGGCAGATCCTCGAAGTCATCACCAGCATTTCCCAGCAAACCAACTTGCTGGCACTCAACGCGGCGATCGAGGCGGCACGCGCCGGCGAAGCGGGTCGTGGCTTTGCGGTGGTCGCCGATGAAGTGCGCAACCTGGCGCATCGCACCCAGGAATCGGCACAGCAGGTGCAGACCATGATCGAGGAACTGCAGGTCGGTGCACGGGAATCGGTGAGCAACATGAGCGACAGCCAGCGTCACAGCCAGGACAGCGTGGACATCGCCAACCTCGCTGGCGAACGCCTGAACAGCGTGACCCTGCGCATCGGCGAGATCGACGGGATGAACCAATCGGTAGCCACGGCGACCGAGGAGCAGACGGCGGTGGTGGAATCGATCAACGTCGACATTACCGAGATCAACACGCTGAACCAGGAAGGGGTGGAGAACCTGCAGTCGACGTTGCGGGCGTGTTCAGACCTGGAGCAGCAGGCGGCGCGGCTGAAGCAGCTGGTGGGTAGTTTCCGTATCTAACATCAGAACCGACGCCATCGCGGGCAGGCTCGCTCCCACAGGTTAACGTCCAGACTTGTGGGAGTGAGCCTGCTCGCGATGGCGCTCTCAAATCAAACACAACGCCAACTGCCCAGCCACCCGGCAAACCTCAACCGAACATCTATCCTTCAAAAAGGTCAACCGAGGGAGAACAACGGACCGGAGGGATGCTCATCGTGCATATCGCTGACATAACCATGTTCTACGCCCCTGCCAGCGGTGGCGTGCGCACGTATCTGGATGCCAAACACCGACGCCTGGGCATCAAGCCCGGCATTCGCCACAGCCTGCTGATTCCCGGCGCCCACCTGGGCGAACAGGACGGCGTATACACTGTTCCCGCCCCCGCCCTGCCCTTCGGCAAAGGCTATCGTTTTCCCGTTCGCCTCGCCCCCTGGCGAAATGTCCTGCAGGATCTGCAGCCCGATCTGATTGAAGTCGGCGACCCTTACCTCACGGCCTGGGCAGCCCTGGACGCGCGACGTCAGCTGGATGTTCCGGTGATTGGCTTTTATCACTCGGATTTGCCGCTGCTGTGCAGCAATCGCATGGGCAACTGGGTAACACCCAATGTCGAAGCCTATGTCAGGAAGCTGTATGGCAACTTCGATCGGGTACTCGCGCCCAGCCAGGTCATGGCCGACAAGCTGATTGGCCTGGGGGTACAAAATGTCTATGTGCAGCCTTTGGGCGTCGACCTGCAAACCTTCCACCCTGGCGCTCGCGACACGGGGCTGCGGGCGGAACTGGGTATTGCCGAAGACAGCCGCCTGCTGATCTTTGCCGGTCGCGGTTCCAAGGAAAAAAACCTGCCCGTGCTGCTCGATTGCATGAAGCGACTGGGCCCGCGCTTTCACCTGCTGCTGGTGGGTTCATCGATGCCAACACTCGTGCCGGATAACGTCACGGTGATCGATGAGTTCTGCCCGGCGCCGCACGTGGCTCGCCTGATGGCCAGCTCCGATGCACTGCTGCATGCTGGCGATCAGGAAACCTTCGGCCTGGTGATCCTCGAAGCCATGGCCAGCGGTATCCCGGTAATCGCGGTAGCGGCCGGGGCCTTTCAGGAAGTGGTCACCGACCAGTGCGGCCTGCTCTGCGCACCCAACAGTCCGGCGGCAATGGCCAGCGCCGTCCACGCGCTATTCAGTTCGGGCAGTACGGCCCTGGGTCAACAGGCTCGCCGTCATGTGGAACAGCATTACGCCTGGGATACGGTGGTCGACAGCCTGCTGGGGCATTATCATGCTGTGCTGGGCACGCAATGGCCGCTGATCGCCAATGGTTGAATCCGCGAATCCCCCCTGCCTGCTGCTGGTGCTGCACGATGTCGCACCGCAGACCTGGCCCGACTATCAGCCTTTCGTCGAAGCTGTCGATGCCCTGGGCGCGGTGCCGATGACCTGGCTGGTGGTACCTGACTTCCACAAACACAATGACCTGCAAGCGCACCCGGACTTTCGCCGACTGCTGTCCCATCGTCTGGCCCGGGGTGACGAACTGGCGCTGCACGGCTATTTTCATTGCGACGAAGGTTCACCGCCGAGCACCCCACGAGACTGGTTCATGCGCCGTATCTACACCCACGAAGGTGAGTTCTATCACCTGACCGAGCAGCAAGCGCTGTCCCGCCTGCAGGCTGGCATCGAGATGTTCCGTCGCTACGACTGGCCCCTGGAAGGGTTCGTCGCGCCGGCCTGGTTGATGAGTGCCGGAACACGGCAAGCCCTGCGCCAGTTGCCGCTGAGCTACACCAGTGATCCACAGCACCTTTACCGCCTGCCGGACTTCAGCGTTGTGGACGCGCCGGGACTGGTGTGGAGCGCCCGCAGTGCCTGGCGTCGCGGCCTGTCGAAGTGGCTCAGCGACCGCCGGGAGCAACGCTGGCAGCAAGCGCCGGTGATTCGCCTCGGCCTGCATCCGGTGGACATGCGCCACCGGTTCTCCCGGGATTACTGGCTGCAAACCGTCAAGCGTCTGCTGGATCAGGGGCGTATGCCGCTGACCAAGGCCGACTGGTTGCGACTGCCAGACGCTGCTGTCGGTCGCCGCGCATGAGCCGCGTCATTCTTCTTCTCGTCGCGCTGCTGGTTGCGGTGCTGATCCCGTCCCTGCTGGGCGGGAATGAAACCTGGTATCGGTTGCGGCATTTCCCCCTGCACTGGCTGCTGATCATGTTCGGCATGATTCTGTTGTGCTGGGTCCTGAACACCCTGCGCCTGCGACTGTTATTGGGCGATCAGTGTCACAAGGTCGGCCGCCTGAAAAGTCTTGGGGTGGTGATGGCCGCCGAGTTTGCCTATTGCGCCACGCCTGGAGGCAGCGGCGGACCTCTGACGATCATGGCCCTGCTCTCGCGCCAGGGCGTTCGCCCGGCCAGGGGCAGCGCGGTGTTTGCGATGGATCAGCTCAGTGACCTGGTGTTCTTCCTGTGCGCGCTGAGCGGGATCCTGGTCTACGCACTGTTCCAGCACCTGAGCCAGCGAATGGAATGGCTATTGATGGTCAGCGCCATTTCAATGTTTGGCGGCCTGGTCAGTTGCATCGCGGTGGCGCGCTACCACCGATTGCTGATCCGCCTGAGCGGCCGCCTGCTGGCGCGTCTCAATGTCAAAGCCTCAACGCGCCTGCGTTGGGCACGCAAACTCCTGCACTTTCTCGCCGCATTCACCGACACCCTGAAACTTCCCCGTCAGACGCTGATCAAGGTATTTGCACTGACCTGCCTGCATTGGGGTTTGCGTTACAGCGTGTTGTACCTGGCCGTGCGCGGCCTGGGGGCGGACCTGCAGTGGGCCTGGACGTTCCTGATCCAGATGCTGTCTCTCAGCGCCGGGCAGTTCAGCCTGTTGCCCGGCGGCGCCGGAGCGACAGAACTGACTTCGGCCGCGTTGCTGGCGCCGATGGTGGGCAAGTCGACGGCGGCCGCGGCCATCCTGATCTGGCGGGCCGTGACTTATTACTTCTACCTGGTGGTGGGAGGACCGGTGTTCTTTTTGCTGCTGGGGCGACCGCTGCTGAGGAAATTGATGAGGCTCAAGCAGGCTTAGGGGTGGTTTGCCCCGAAGTTTCCACGGGGCCCAAATCCTCGTCCTCTGGATGCAACGTCTCCCACAACTCCCGCGCACCTGGAAACTCCGTGCCATCCTCGGCACTCAAGTCATCGGGATCGTAACGACTCAAACAGCCCTCCCCCAACGTCGCGGGAGGCGTGGAAGTCGCCTTGTCGATTGGATCAGCCATTAACAAATCCTCACTGCAAAAACAACAAAGGGCCTGCAGCGATTGAACGCCCAGGCCCTTCGAAATTCAACAAGGTTGTGCGGCTATCAGAACACCACAGTCTTGTTGCCGTGGACCAACACCCGATCTTCGAGGTGATAACGCAGGCCACGGGCCAACACCATCTTCTCGACATCCCGGCCAAATCGCACCATGTCTTCAATGCTGTCGCTATGGCTGACACGCACCACGTCCTGTTCGATGATCGGACCGGCGTCCAGCTCTTCGGTCACGTAGTGACAAGTGGCACCGATCAACTTCACGCCACGCAGCGAAGCCTGGTGATACGGCTTGGCGCCAACGAACGAAGGCAGGAAGCTGTGGTGAATGTTGATCACCTTGTGCGCGTACTCGCTGCACAACTCCGGCGGCAGGATCTGCATGTATCGGGCAAGTACCACCACCTCGGCATCGTGCTGTTTGACCAGACGCGAGACTTCCTTGAATGCCGGTTCCTTGTCCTGCGGGTTCACCGGAACGTGGTAGTAAGGAATACCATGCCATTCAACCATGCTGCGCAAGTCATCGTGGTTGGAAATCACGCAGGAGATTTCGCAATCGAGCTCATCGCTGTGCCAGCGGTGCAGCAGGTCAGCCAGGCAGTGGGATTCACGGCTGGCCATCAATACAACACGCTTCTTCTGCGCGGTATCGGTAATGCGCCAATTCATCGAGAACTCTTCGGCAATAGGCGCGAAGGCCTCGCGAAAAGCTTCAATACCAAAAGGCAGCGAGTCGGCACGGATTTCGTGACGCATGAAGAACCAGCCACTGAGGTTGTCCGAGTGATGGCTCGCTTCAGTGATCCAGCCATTATGTGACGCCAGAAAGTTACTGACTTTAGCAACGATACCGACGCGGTCCGGGCAAGCAATCACCAGCCGAAAAGTGCGCATGAGGGGGAAACTCCAGAACTTCGCAAAGGCCGCCATTCTAGCGATTACGCAGCAAAACTGCAGTACTGATGATGGCGGGTGTTGCGCCTGGCCCGGGGAAACAGCTCCGGCAACCGTTCCGCTGCGCGCGATGGTGGTCTGACAGGCGATATTCAAGCGGCAATTGTGAAGATGGGCGAAGACAGGTTCAGAGTATTTAATTGCCCGCACAATTTAATGCCTACTCATCGTAAGTGAATTAAATAAACTTCGGTTAAATGTTTACTTGATGAAACACCCTGACTATTATTGGCGCACTGTCACCTGCTATCCAGCGTCCATCATAAGGTAGTCATCATGTCCTTGATCAACGAATATCGCGCCACCGAAGAAGCTATCAAAGAGCTGCAAGCCCGTTTGAAGAATCTGTCCCAAGACGACAAACTGCAAACCGAGCTGGAATTCGAAGGCAAACTGCGCACCTTGATGGGCGAGTACTCCAAGTCCCTGCGCGACATCATTGCGCTGTTGGACCCGGAATCCAAAACCAAGGCTCCACGCGGTGGCGCAGTAAAAACTACTGGCACCAAGCGTGCTCGCAAAGTTAAACAATACAAAAACCCGCACAACGGTGAAGTCATCGAAACCAAAGGTGGCAACCACAAGACTCTGAAAGAGTGGAAAGCCAAGTGGGGCGGTGACGTGGTTGAAGGCTGGGCGACTCTGCTGGGCTAAGCCACAGAGCGTGGCGCAGACTGATCCGCGCCAAAAAAAACGCCAGCTAAATGCTGGCGTTTTTTTATGCCCGGCATTCAACACCGGGCATGTTCGTTTTCAAAGGTTCAAACGAACCCGTAATACCTGGACATATTTTTGCCACTCATCCAGCACTGCACATTGCTCCGGCGTGGCAGTAAGCATCAGTTGAGCTGCGGCCTCTGCAAAAGAGTTGAGGGTATTGGGCGCGCCCCACTCAGGTGCGGACAAACGCTGCCGACAGAATATCTGCCAGCGTTCCTGTTCTTCGAAACTCAGGGTGTCAGGGAAGTTGCGCGCGCGATATCGAAACAATAATTCAGGCAGGCGCTCATCATCGAACGGCCACTTCTGTTGTGCCAGTTGGGCGGGATCTGCCGCCCGGACTTGTTCACACAAACGCCGATCCCGATCGCCGATAAAACCATCGTATAACTGTTGTTCCGGGTCATCACTGGCAGGAAAACCTTCGCGGGCATAGATCGCCTGAACTTTATCTTTCCAAACTTGCTGTGCGTCACTTAGCCGCAGCGCACGCGCCTGATAAAGCGTCATGTCCAGCCCAAGGCGGTGCTGATCCTGCTCACGCAGTACCGACAAGGGCGCTACGACCGGGCACTTGTTGATGTGAATAAGCTTCAACGGCACCGGCAACTCGCCCTCGGCCAGATCATCGCTGCGGGTATACAGGCGCTCGCGAAGCGCTTCGGCATCCAGATCGAGCAAGCATTGGGGATCGAGGTGCAAGTCGCAGACGATCAGGGCGTTCTTGTTTTTCGGGTGCCACGCCAGTGGCAAGACCACCCCGACATAGTTGCGCGCCGCCGAGAAGCGCCCGGAGATGTGCACCATGGGTTGCAGCAGACGGATCTGATCCAGCACCTTCTGCTTGCCGCGCAACTGAAAGAGCCAGTCGTAAAGTTTTGGCTGCTTTTGCCGGATCAGCCGCGCCAGGGCGATAGTGGCGCGCACGTCCGACAGCGCTTCGTGGGCGTTGCCGTGGTCGATGCCGTTGGCTGCCGTCAGGCGTTCGAGCTTGAGTGTCACCCTTCCCTGTTCGTCCGTCGGCCACGCCAGGCCATCGGGGCGCAGGGCGTAGGCGGCGCGCACCACGTCGATCAGGTCCCAGCGGCTGTTACCGCCCTGCCACTCGCGGGCATAAGGGTCGAAGAAATTCCGGTACAGGCTGTAACGGGTCATTTCATCGTCGAAACGCAACGTGTTGTAGCCGGCGCCGCAGGTTCCCGGTGCGGCGAGTTGCGCGTGCACCCGGGTCATGAAATCTGCTTCGCTCAGACCTCGCTCGGCCAGGCACCCGGGCGTGATGCCGGTGATCGCACAGGCGGCAGGATGCGGCAGGATATCCTCGCTGGGCTGGCAGTACAGGTTGACCGGCTCGTCAATTTCATTCAGCGCGAAGTCGGTGCGGATGCCGGCAACTTGCAGCGGGCGATCGCAGCGCGGATTGATGCCGGTGGTTTCATAGTCGTACCAGAAGATGGAAGTCACGGGCTGTTCCTGAACTGAAGATCGGCAAAGTCTAGGCGTTCAAGCAAGGCTGCGGCCAGTGCTGATGTGATTCGGGCAGCGCGAGTTGCATACGGGGTATTACATTGTGATGTCGTTTCCCCCCGGGAGGCTGTTAGCATCCAGTCGATCGAATCCCGAACAGGCTACATCAAGGTTGCCCATGCTCGAGACCCCGGCACTGCCAAGGAAAGCGACGCTGTCACCGCCACTGGACACGCGGCATCAGGTCGAGACGCCAGAGGGCATCGACCTGCCACTGCGTCCGGCCGGGTTGGTGGTGCGTGTACTGGCTTTCTCCATCGACCTGGCCTTGCGCGGGTTGATCCTCGGCTTGCTGTTCATCGTGCTGTCTTTTCTGGGAAAGCTCGGCGCTGGCCTGGGTTCGATCCTGCTGTTCGTCGTGAGCTGGTGGTACATGGTGCTGTTTGAAGTGCTCAACCAGGGCCGTTCGCCGGGCAAGCAGTGGATGGGGTTGCGCGTGGTACAGGACGATGGCACCCCGGTCGGCTGGTCCGCCTCGCTGTTGCGCAACCTGCTGCGGTTCGTTGACATGCTGCCCTTCGGCTATGCCCTGGGCGCGATCAGTTGCCTGCAACACCCTACCTTCAAACGCCTGGGCGACCTCGCCGCCGGCACGCTGGTGATCTACCGCGAACAACCGCTCAAGCGCCCGGCGCTGCCTGACGTCGAACCCCGTCGTCCCGTGGTGACCCTTACCCTGGCCGAGCAGCGGGCCATCCTCGGATTTGCCGAACGCCAGGGTGACCTTTCTGCAGCACGGGCCGACGAGCTGGCCGCCATCGTCGCCCAACCCTTGCAACTCCACGCACCGAAGGCCGTCGCCGAACTCGGCGGGATTGCCCGCGGCTTGATGGGGCCGGCATGAAGCAGAGTCTGTTCGAGAACCGCCACAGGGTTGAATGGGATCGATTTTCCCTGACGCTCGACGGCCTGGAACGGGGCAAAAAAACCTCCGGCGCGAGCAGTTTCCCTGCGGACTACCGTCGCCTGTGCCATCAACTGGCGCTGGCCCGTGAGCGTGGCTACAGCAGCTTCCTGGTTGACTCATTGCAGCAACTGGCCCTACGTGGTCATCAGCAACTGTACCGCCAACGCGGCCAGCTGGGAGCCAAGGCCTTGGCGTTTATCCTGGCCGGCTTTCCGCGACTGGTGCGCGAGCAGTGGCACTTCGTCCTCGCGGCAGGCCTGCTGTTCTTCGCCAGTCTGATCGGCTTTGCGCTGCTGGTGTATTGGATTCCGGAGCTGATCTACAACCTGATTCCGGCGGAGCAGGTCAGGCAAATGCAGGAAATGTATAACCCCGAATCCGGTCAGCTGGGGCGCACGCCGGAACGGGCAGCCAGCGAGGATTGGGTGATGTTCGGCTACTACATCATGCACAACATCGGCATCGCCTTTCAAACCTTCGCCAGCGGGTTGCTGTTTGGCCTTGGCAGCGCGTTTTTCCTGGTCTTCAACGGCTTGATGATCGGCGCGGTGGCCGGCCACCTGACCCATATCGGCTTCGGGCAAGCCTTCTGGTCGTTCGTGATCGGGCACGGCGCCTTTGAACTCACAGCCATCGTGCTGGCGGGTGCTGCGGGCCTGCAACTGGGCTGGGCGTTGATCGCGCCGGGACGGCTGAGGCGCGCCGAGGCCTTGCGAACGGCGGCCAGGACAAGCGTGGGCCTGATCTGCGGGGTGATGCTGTTTCTGGTAATTGCCGCCTTTATCGAAGCGTACTGGTCATCGATGACCGGGCCGGCACCCGCCATCAAGTACCTGGTCGGCGCCGTGCTCTGGTCATTGGTCAGTGCGTATCTACTGTTTGCCGGACGGACGCGCCATGCGTCTGAGTGATGCAACGGTCGTGATTCGCCCCCGCCGAACCTGGGAAGCCATGGACCTGGGTGTGCTGCTGAGCCAGCGTCATCGCCGCTTGCTGATGACCAGTTGGGCCATCGTGACCCTGCCGGTGTTTGCGCTGCTCAGTGTGCTGCTATGGGATTCACCCACCCTGGCCGTGTTCATTTTCTGGTGGTTGAAACCGGCATTCGAACGCCTGCCCTTGTTGATCCTTTCGACAGCACTGTTCGGTGAAACACCGACATTAAAACAGGCGCTGCGCCAATGGCCGCGGCTGCTAAAGCCTCAGTTAATCGCCAGCCTGACCTGGCGCCGCCTGAGCCTGAGCCGCAGTTTCCTGATGCCGGTCATGCAACTCGAAGGCCTCGATGGCCAGGCAAGGGAACAGCGCCTGCAAGTCCTGATGCAGCGCGACGCCAATGCGGCGCGCTGGCTGACGATCATCGGCGTGCACCTGGAGAGCGCATTGTGGATTGGCCTGATGGTGCTGTTCTATCTGCTGCTGCCGCAACAGATTGAAGTCGACTGGGGCTGGCAAGCCTTGATTTCCGCCAGTCAGCAGGACTGGGGGTGGCTCGAACACCTGAGCAATCTCTTTTACGTACTGGTGTTGATCGTGTGGGAACCGATCTATGTAGCCTGCGGTTTCAGCCTGTACCTGAACCGGCGCACGCTGCTGGAAGCCTGGGACCTCGAACTGGTGTTTCGCCGACTGCGCCAGCGCCTGAGCACTGCCGCCGTTGTACTGCTGGCGAGTTTTTTACTGATGCCCACGATGCAAGATGCCTGGGCCGCAGAGCCGGCCGTTTCCCCTGATAGCCCGCGCCTTCTGGAGCAACCCCTGACCAGTCAGGCCTCCCGGGACAGCATCAAGGCAATCGTCGATAACCCGCCGTTCAAGAACAGGGAAACCGTGACCCGCTATCGCTTCGGCGAAGAGCAAGCGGGCCCTGGGAACGCTGATGATGACCCCGCCCCTGGCTGGCTCAAGGCATTGCTCGAGCTGCTCGACGCCCAGCGTTTTGGCGCAGTGGCGACGTTGCTCGAAGCGTTGCTGTGGGGCGCAGTGATCGGGGCGGCGGGCTTGTTGATCTGGCATTACCGCGACTGGCTGCAGGCCTTCGTCAGCCGTCGTCCGCCGACAGACCGAAAAACACTGCGGGCGCCGCCCCGGCAGGCATTCGGCCTCGACCTTGGCCGCGAAACCTTGCCCGCCGACATTGCCGCCAGTGCCGAACTGCTATGGCAGACCCAACCCCGAGAAGCCTTGGGCTTACTCTATCGTGCCCTGCTAAGCCACTTGCTGCACGACTTCAACATGCCGCTGAAACCGGCCGACACCGAAGGCCAGGTACTGCAGCGTATCGAACAATTGAACCAGCCGGCATTGGCCGCCTTCAGTAAAAGCCTTACCGGCCACTGGCAGAACATGGCCTACGGGCATCGCGTGCCTCCCACACTGGCACAACAGCAGTTGTGTGACGGCTGGCGTGCCTTGTTCGGCCCGGGAGCCTCGCGTTGAAACGCGGTTACGGCCTGGTGCTCGGCACGATCATCGCGGTGCTGCTGGCGTGCCTGGCTATCTACCTGTATCTGAAGGCCACGCCTTATCAGGAGCAGATCGATCACGGTCCCGCGCCCGAAGCCCTGGCCAACCCTTATCTGGCAGCCGAACATTTCCTGCGCAAACAGGGCCTGAGCGTCGGCCACGCCAATGGCCTCGACATCCTGCCCTCGCTCGATCCGCGCCAGCACAGCCTGTTGCTGTTCGGCGACCGGTACAACATGACGCCCAGGCAGGTCGACCAGATCATGAACTGGACCCGTGCAGGCGGGCGCCTGGTGTTCGTCGCCGAGTCCCTGTGGGATGACAGGACCGGGCAAAGCAACGACCTGCTGCTCGACCGCGTACAGCTGCATCAATCCCTGAGCAAAGACCTGAAAGATCCGCCGACTGCGCCCGGTGATGACCCCTACCCCAAACTCACCAAGCTTTACCTGGAAGATGACGCAGGGCCGGCCTACGCCGGTTTCGACACCGCCTTTCATCTCGAAGACCCGCACAACCTGGCGCAGGCCTGGGCCAACAGCGCCAAGGCCACGCACATGATGCAACTCAATCACGGATTGGGCTCGATCGTGGTGGTTACCGACGCCGACCTGTGGAAAAACCCGGCCATCGACCAGTACGACAATGCCTGGCTGCTCTGGTACCTCACCGCCGATACGCAGGTGACGTTGGTGTTCAATACCGATCACGACAACCTGGTGACCCTGCTGCTGCGCTATTTCCCCCAGGCACTGGTGGCGTTGATTGCGCTGATCGGCCTGGGCTGCTGGCACGCGGGCGTACGCCATGGCCCGTTGCAGGAAACCCCTGCACCAGCGCGCCGCCAACTGCAGGAACACTTGCGCGCCAGCGCTGCTTTCATGCTGCGCCGCAATGGCCAGCAGAGCCTGCTGCAAGCCTTGCGACAGGACATCCTGCGGCGCGTGCGACGCCGTCACCAGGGGTTTGATCAACTCGGCGTCGCCGAACAATGGCTGGTGCTGTCACGCCTGACCGGCCAACCCACACGCGCTATCAGCCAGGCCATGAGCCCGCGACCGAAGCAGCGGCTCAACAGCGCCGACTTCAGCCGCCAGGTGGCCCACCTGCAATCCTTGAGGAACGCCTTATGATGAGTGAACAGCCAGAACCTGGAACGCCAAGCCACGCCGCCCAGCAACGCCTGCGCGCCAGCCAGCTGGCCCAGGCGGTCAGGGCTGAGTTGCAGAAGGCACTGATCGGCCAGGATTCAGTGATCGATGACGTGCTGACCGCCCTGATCGCGGGCGGACATGTCCTGCTCGAAGGGGTGCCGGGGCTGGGCAAAACGCTGCTGGTGCGCGCCATGGCCCGTTGCTTCGGCGGTGAATTTGCGCGCATCCAGTTCACCCCGGACCTGATGCCCAGCGACGTCACCGGGCACGCGGTCTACGACCTGCAAACCGAACAGTTCAAGTTGCGCAAGGGTCCGCTGTTCACCAACCTGCTGCTGGCCGATGAAATCAACCGCGCCCCGGCCAAGACGCAGGCGGCGCTGCTGGAAGCCATGCAGGAACGCCAGGTCACCCTCGAAGGCCGCGCCCTGCCCATCGCACAACCGTTCATGGTGCTCGCCACGCAAAACCCGATCGAGCAGGAAGGCACCTACCCTCTGCCCGAAGCGGAACTGGACCGCTTCATGCTCAAGGTGCGCATGGATTATCCCGACGCCAGCCAGGAACTGGACATGGTGCGCCAGGTCACCCGCTCGACCCGCGCCGACATGCTCGACGTGCAGCCTTTGCGCACGGTTCTACAGGCCAAGGACGTGCTTGCCCTGCAGCGCATTGCCAGCGACCTGGCACTGGATGACCAGGTGCTCGACTACGCCGTTCGCCTGGCGCGCACCACCCGCAGCTGGCCGGGCCTGACCCTCGGCGCCGGGCCACGGGCATCCATCGCGCTGGTGCGCTGTGCCCGGGCGCGGGCGTTGTTGCGCGGCGGCGAGTTCGTGATCCCCGATGACATCAAAGGCTGCGCCCTGGCGGTACTGCGCCATCGGGTGCGCATTGCCCCGGAGCTGGATATCGAAGGCCTGGACGTTGACCAGGTGCTCAGGCAGTTGCTCGATCAAGTGCCGGCACCGCGGCTGTGAAACCCTCGCGCCTGCTGCTGATCTGGCTGGCATTGCTGCTGGCCATCGGTATCGCGCTCGGAGCGTTACGCGCGCTCGGCGTCGCGCTGCCCGCCAGTCTGGCGTCGATCAGTTGGGGGTTGCTCCTGGCACTGCTGATGCTGGCGATACTCGACGCCGTGCGCGTCAAACGCCAGGCCTCGCCGCGGATCACCCGGCATATGCCCACAAGCCTGGCTTTGGGGCGCTGGAGCGACGTGCGACTGGAGGTCGAACATGACTCAGCACACTCACAAACCCTTGAGCTGCATGACCACGCTCCCGATGGCCTGAGCGTCGAGAACCTGCCACTGTCGGTCGAACTTCAACCGGGACATCGCAGCCAGCTCAGTTATCGTCTGCGCCCACTCAAGCGCGGCCACTTCAGTTTCGAACACTGCGAAATCAATCTGGCGAGTCCACTGGGCCTGTGGACGCACAAGCGCCTGTTACCCGTGATCGACAGCACCCGCGTCTATCCCGACTTCGCCCGCCTCTACGGCGGCCAGCTACTGGCAGTGGACAACTGGCTCAGCCAGCTCGGCGTGCGCCAGCGGCAACGCCGGGGCCTGGGCCTGGAGTTTCATCAGCTGCGCGAGTTTCGCGAAGGTGACAGCCTACGCCAGATCGACTGGAAAGCCACCGCGCGCCAGCGCACGCCGATTGCCCGGGAGTACCAGGACGAACGCGACCAGCAGATCATTTTCATGCTCGACTGCGGTCGGCGCATGCGCAGCCAGGACGGCGAGCTGGCGCACTTCGATCACGCCCTCAACGCCTGCCTGCTGTTGAGCTATATCGCCTTGCGCCAGGGCGACGCCGTGGGCCTGTGCACCTTTGCCAGCGACCAGCCGCGCTATCTGGCGCCGGTCAAAGGCAGCGGCCAGCTCAACGTGTTGCTCAATGCAGTTTATGACCTGGACACCACCCAGCGCCCTGCGGATTACCAGGCAGCCGCCAGCCAGCTACTGGCCCGGCAGAAACGCCGCGCCCTGGTGGTGCTGGTCACCAATCTGCGGGACGAGGACGATGAAGGCTTGCTCAGCGCCGTTCAACGCTTGGGCAAACAACACAGGGTGCTGCTGGCAAGCTTGCGCGAAGAGGTGCTCGACCGCGTGCTGCAGACTCCGGTACAGACGCTCGAGGAATCACTCACCTACTGCGGCACGGTGGACTACATGAACTCACGGGCGCAGCTCCACGAGGGACTGAGCGCCCATGGCGTACCGGTGGTGGATGTGCGCCCGGGGGACCTGGGCGCGGCGCTGGTGACGCACTATTTAAGCCTGAAGCGCAGTGGCAGCACCTGAAGCTTGCGCTTGCTGTCAGGCCGAGGCCGGTAACGGCTGGAAACTGAAGTACTGCCTCAGTGCGCTGACCAGATAGCCATATTCCGCAGGCGTTCGCTGCAGGCTGAAACCGGCATCGTAATGATGCGGCGTCGCGTCTTCGTGGCACCAAAGACAACATCCCCGCACATCGATGATCTGCTGGCTGCCATCAGTGGCCGGGATTTTGAGGCGCAAATCAAAATCGGCGCCGACCATCATCGGCAACTGGCTGATCAACATCAGCCCGTCCTCGGACACGTTACCCAGAAATCCGATGGGTTTGTCTGTCACGCTGTTAAACACTCTCAGAAAATACGGCAGCTGATGCCGTTCGATCCGGCGGTCGGTGAACATGCTGAATTCGCTATGCCAGGCCCTTAAGCAGGGCCGCACTAATGCTTCGGAACGGACCCGCCTGCGTGGGCAATGGGTACGCTCTCCCCGATCCTGGTGCGACAGTCCGTGGCACCGCTGCCGCTTACTTGGGCCGATCACAGGTGTGGCGCCGACCTGGAGACAGGGCCCCAGACCCGAGCCCTTGGACTATAGCTCACCCCACGCCGTGAGCCAGGCTTGGGATGACAACTGTAATCACAAACGCGTCGCCCGCACGGCGCCGGTGTTGGTGCTGCGCAGCGGGTAATGGCCCAGTGACTGCAGGGTCTCCAGGCGGGCACGGGCGCGGAACGCGTATTCGCTTTGCGGGTACGATGCGAGGATGAATTGATAGGTTTGCGCGGCATCGACAAACAGTTTCTGCCGTTCCAGGCACAATCCGCGCAACATCGACACTTCCGGCCATACATAAGGCCGCGCGCGGCTGGCGCGTTCGACTTTCGACAGTTCGAGCGTCACTTGCTCGCAATTGCCGCGGTCGTAGGCACTGTAGGCGTTATTTAAATGATGGTTCATCGACCAACGGGTGCAGCCCGTGATACTGAGGGCCAGGGCGGCTATGAGCACGAATCGCATGAGGGTTCTCCTGTCTTGAACTCTGTATCGACCCGTCGGCGAAAATCTTCAGCAATGTTCGTTTCAACAGACAAACGAATAAGTAGTGCACGGGAACAATGACTACAACCCAAGAGCATAGTAGCCTCACTCAGCGCTTGAACTCAGGAGTCTTTGCATGTCCGTCCGTCGTACCAAAATCGTCGCTACCCTTGGCCCGGCCAGTAACTCGCCGGAAGTTCTAGAACAGCTGATTCTGGCTGGCCTGGACGTCGCCCGCCTGAACTTTTCCCACGGCACCCCCGACGAGCACAAGGCTCGCGCGAAGCTGGTGCGGGACCTCGCTGCCAAGCACGGCCGCTTCGTCGCCCTGCTGGGTGACCTGCAAGGCCCGAAAATTCGTATCGCCAAATTCGCCAACAAGAAGATCGAGCTGAAGATCGGTGATCAATTCACCTTCTCCACCAGCCATCCATTGACCGAAGGCAACCAGCAGATCGTCGGCATCGACTATCCGGACCTGGTCAAGGACTGCGGCGTGGGCGACGAACTGTTGCTCGACGACGGTCGCGTGGTGATGCGCGTCGACACCGCGACCGCCACCGAACTGAACTGCACCGTGATCATTGGCGGTCCGCTGTCGGACCACAAAGGTATCAACCGTCGCGGTGGCGGCCTGACTGCACCGGCCCTGACCGAGAAAGACAAAGCCGACATCAAGCTGGCTGCTGAAATGGAGGTTGATTACCTCGCCGTGTCCTTCCCGCGTGACGCCGCAGACATGGAATACGCGCGCCAACTGCGCGACGAAGCTGGCGGTACCGCCTGGCTGGTGGCGAAGATCGAACGCGCCGAAGCCGTGGCCAACGATGAAACCCTCGACGGCCTGATCAAGGCTTCCGACGCGGTGATGGTTGCCCGTGGTGACCTCGGAGTGGAAATCGGCGACGCCGAGCTGGTGGGTATCCAGAAGAAAATCATCCTGCACGCTCGCCGCCACAACAAGGCCGTGATCGTGGCGACCCAGATGATGGAGTCGATGATCCAGAACCCGATGCCAACCCGTGCCGAAGTGTCCGACGTCGCCAACGCCGTGCTCGACTACACCGACGCCGTGATGCTGTCTGCCGAAAGTGCTGCCGGTCTTTACCCGCTGGAAGCCGTACAGGCCATGGCGCGCATCTGCATCGGCGCTGAAAAGCACCCGACCAGCAAGACCTCCAGCCACCGCATCGGCAAGGTCTTCGAAAGCTGCGACCAGAGCATCGCGCTGGCAGCCATGTACACCGCCAACCACTTCCCGGGCGTGAAGGCGATCATCGCCCTGACCGAAAGTGGCTACACGCCGCTGATCATGTCGCGCATCCGCTCCTCGGTACCGATCTACGCGTTCTCACCGCACCGTGAAACCCAGGCCCGCGCGGCCATGTTCCGTGGCGTCTACACCGTACCGTTCGACCCGGCATCATTGCCGCCTGAGCAAGTCAGCCAGGCTGCAATCGACGAGTTGCTCAAGCGCGGTGTCGTGGAGAAAGGCGACTGGGTGATTCTGACCAAAGGCGATAGCTACCACACGATTGGCGGCACTAACGGCATGAAGATCCTGCACGTTGGCGACCCGATGGTCTGAGACTTCAGCCAGTAAAAAGGAGGCCCCCCAGTTCGCGCTGGGGGGCCTTTTTTTGGGGTATCTGATGGGCCACCGCCAGGCAGCAGCACTCAACCGCGAGGCAGAAAGGCGTCGGCCAATAGTTGATTGCGCGGCAGTCCCGCCAGGTACAGGCGCCGGGCAAAGGCATCAACGCTGTCGGGGCCGCCGCATAGCAAGGCCTGGGTCTGCCGGGAAACCAGGCGCAGTTGTGCCAGTGTCGTGGGCAGATCCGCCGGGGTCCACAGCTCGATGCTGAGGTTCGCGCGCGTGGCGGCCATGGCCTGTAGCGGCTTGGCCAGGTAGTGTTCGCTGGGGTCGTGGGCCAGGTGAATCACGCGGATGGACCCTTGGTGATCCTGCAGCAATGCCTCGCGCAGGATGCCGAACAACGGCCCCAGCCCAGTGCCCGCCGCCAACAGCCATAGCGGGCGCTCGTGCCAGTCCGCATCGTAGTGCAGGGCCCCGCCGCGCAACTCGCCAAGACGGATCGAATCGCCGATCTGCAACAGCCGGGCGGCATCGCTGAACGCGCCCGGTTGCCGGCAATCGATGTGAAACTCCAGGAATCGATCTTCCTGAGGCAGGCTGGCAAGCGAGTAGGGTCGTGCGACTTGTCCCGCCCACAGCACCAGATGCTGCCCGGCGCTGTAACGCAGAGGGCGTTGCGGCACCAGGCGCAGGCGCAACACATGGGCGCTGAGCCAATCGATCGCACTCACCTCGGCGGGGCGACCATCGTGCTGTGGATCGAAGGTATGCACCTGCAAATCCTCCACAACCTGGCACTGACAGGCCAGCCGCCAGCCCTGCTGGCGTTGCTCGGGACTGAGGGCGTCGGGCCGGGTGTCGCTGGGCTGCCCTTGCAGGCACTGCACCAGGCACGCGTGACAGCTGCCGGAGCGGCAGCTATATGGCACGGCCTCGCCATTGCTGTTCAAGGCGTCGAGCAGGTTGCTGCCCGGCGCGACCGACCACCGCCGCTCGCCCACGCGCAACTCAGGCATCGGCGTTCTCCCATGCCGCCGCGCAGCGATTGCGCCCGTCGCGTTTGGCGCGATAAAGCGCTTGGTCGGCGCGGTGCAAGGCATCGTCCAGATCGTCACCCAACTCCAGTAATGTCATCCCGGCCGACAGGCTGAGGTGGGTAACGCTGATGCCGATCAGCTCGACGTCGGTAAAGGCGATGCGCAAACGTTCGCAACATGAAGTCAGGCGCTCGGCATTGCAGTCGGGCAGCAGCACCACGAACTCTTCGCCGCCATAGCGGGCGAGCACGTCACCTTCGCGCAGACAGGCGCTGGCGACCGCCGCAAACGCCTGCAGCACCTGATCGCCGGCAGCATGGCCGTGGACATCATTGATTCGTTTGAAGTGATCCAGGTCGATCAGTGCCAGGCCGTGCACGACATCAGCATCCATCGCGTTCAACTCGCGGGTCGCCAGGCGCAGGAAGTGCCGACGGTTGAACAGGCCGGTCAGCTCATCGGTGGCCACCAGGTCTTCAAGCTGGCGCATCATTCCGCGCAGGGTGTCCTGGTGCGCCTGCAAGGCAAAACGGCGCTGGCGCATGCGTTGTCGCGAGGCCTGGACATAACGGGCGTAAAACACCAGCCAGACCAGCACGATAAACAGCAGGCAAACCTGCAGGATGGCCAGAGCCGGGTCAGCCAACTGAAAATGGTAACCGTCCCACAGGGTGATAGCGCTGAAACTGAAGAACACCAGCAGCGCGCAACGAATGAACGCGTAGCGCGACAGATGGAACAGGCCAAACAGCAGGATCAACACATAAAAGACCAGGAACGTGCCCCGGGCATCGTCCAGGTGGGCAATCAGCCAGGTTTGCCAGGCCAGGCCCAGCAGCACTTGTGCTTCGGTCAGGCTGGGGTCGGCAAGGCGCAGGTTGCGGCCACTGTAGAAGTACCCGAACAGTGCCACCTGAGTGATGACCACCAGCACACTGCCAATCACCACACTGGCAAGGGGCGCATCGTAATGACCGGTAAAAAAAGCCAGCCACAGTAGTAGCAAGGCCAGGGCATAGGTACCGGCGGCGAGGGCGAAGCGTTTGAGTAAAAGTCGTTGGATGGCGTTATGGGTCAATCGTTGACTCACCGTGCGAAAAAAACGCTGTTTGAGTGTCCTACTCTACAGTCCGGATGCCACTTTAGTGGCGAGCCTGATAAATGACCAATCAATTCTAAGATCGAAAAAATGGCGTCAAAACCATGACTCGACTTGCTGGTCAATCCTGCCTTCGATGACGCCTGCATCCTATGCGACCAACGAATGACCTCTGGCGGGTGTTTACCAAACCGAGGCGCGGTATACTGCCGCGCCTTTTTAGCGTCGCGCCAGCAGCCCCGGCGTGCCTTGAAAGGTGCTTGCAACCGACCGATTCACCCAAGCTGCAAGCACCTTATTGAATGTTCCCGTCTTTAAGAGGAGCGCGACTCATGACCGTGATCAAGCAAGACGACCTGATTCAGAGCGTTGCCGACGCCCTGCAGTTCATTTCCTATTACCACCCCGTGGATTTCATCCAGGCGATGCACGAAGCCTACCTGCGCGAAGAATCGCCAGCGGCCCGTGATTCGATGGCACAGATCCTGATCAACTCGCGCATGTGCGCCACCGGCCACCGCCCGATCTGCCAGGATACCGGCATCGTCACCGTGTTCGTCCGCGTGGGCATGGACGTACGTTGGGATGGCGCCACGATGGGCCTGGACGACATGATCAACGAGGGCGTACGTCGCGCCTACAACCTGCCGGAAAACGTCCTGCGCGCTTCGATCCTCGCCGACCCGGCAGGCGCTCGCAAGAACACCAAAGACAACACCCCGGCAGTTATCCACTACTCCATCGTTCCGGGTAACACCGTTGAAGTGGACGTGGCGGCCAAGGGCGGCGGCTCCGAGAACAAGTCGAAGATGGCCATGCTCAACCCGTCCGACTCGATCGTCGACTGGGTCTTGAAAACCGTGCCAACCATGGGTGCCGGCTGGTGCCCACCGGGCATGCTCGGCATCGGCATTGGCGGCACCGCCGAGAAAGCTGCGGTGATGGCCAAGGAAGTGTTGATGGAATCCATCGACATCCACGAGCTGAAGAAGCGCGGCCCGTCCAACCGTATCGAAGAGATGCGCCTGGAGCTGTTCGAGAAGGTCAACCAGCTGGGCATCGGAGCCCAGGGCCTCGGCGGCCTGACCACCGTGCTTGACGTGAAGATCATGGACTACCCGACCCACGCCGCTTCGTTGCCGGTGTGCATGATCCCGAACTGCGCCGCGACTCGTCACGCGCACTTCGTGCTCGACGGTTCCGGCCCGGCCTCGCTGGAAGCGCCACCGCTGGACGCCTACCCGGAAATCGTCTGGGAAGCCGGCCCGTCGGCTCGTCGCGTCAACCTCGACACCCTGACTCCGGAAGAAGTGCAGAGCTGGAAGCCGGGCGAAACGGTCCTGCTCAACGGCAAGATGCTCACCGGCCGCGACGCTGCGCACAAGCGCATGGTCGAGATGCTGAACAAGGGCGAAACCCTGCCGGTGGACCTCAAGGGTCGCTTCATCTATTACGTCGGCCCGGTTGATCCGGTGCGCGAAGAAGTCGTTGGCCCTGCCGGCCCGACCACTGCAACGCGGATGGACAAATTCACCCGCCAGATCCTCGAGCAAACCGGCCTGCTGGGCATGATCGGCAAATCCGAGCGCGGCCCGACCGCCATCGAAGCGATCAAGGACCACAAAGCCGTTTACCTGATGGCAGTGGGCGGCGCGGCTTACCTGGTGGCGCAAGCCATCAAGAAGTCCCGCGTGGTGGCTTTCGCCGAATTGGGCATGGAAGCGATCTACGAGTTCGACGTGAAAGACATGCCGGTAACCGTTGCAGTGGATAGCAAGGGTGAATCGGTACACATCACCGGTCCTGCCATCTGGCAGAAAAAGATCAGTGAAAGTCTGGCGGTAGAAGTGCAGTAAGCCTTTCAGACACGTCTGGCAAAGGCGACAGGGGTCATGCTCCTGTCGCCTTTTTTATGGCTCATGCTATGGTGCGCGCCCACCGTCCCGTTGTGTAACGCCCAGCATGTTCGAGTCCTCTCGCCCCTTGCGCCTGACGCTCTACTCCCTCGTTATCGTTGCCGGCGCCGTCATCGCCGCCACCCTGGCCATGCGCCATGCCGAGCGCCAGGCATTGGTGGAGGACGCTGCCCGGGCCAACCAGCAGCTGGGTTTGTACGCGACCTCGCTGCACACCTTGATCGAACGCTACCGCGCCCTGCCCGCTGTGCTGGCCCTGGACCCTGAGCTGCGTTCGGCACTCGATGGACCATTGACGGCCCAACAGCAGGACCTGCTCAACCGCAAGCTGGAAAAGATCAACGGCGCCGCCGAATCTTCGACCCTGGAACTGCTCGATGAAACCGGCCTCGCCGTGGCCGCGAGCAACTGGCGCCTGCCCAGCAGTTACGTCGGCCACAACTACGGCTTTCGCCCCTACTTCAGCCAGACCCGCACCCTGGGGTCCGGACGCTTCTATGCAGTGGGGGTGACCAGCGGGATTCCCGGTTATTTCCTGTCCAGTGCGGTGACTGCCGACGATGGGCGTTTCCTCGGTGCCATGGTGGTCAAGCTCGAGTTTCCCGAGCTGGAGCGTGAATGGCGCCAAGGCAGCGATACTTTGCTGGTCAGCGATGCCCGCGGCGTGATCTTCATCGCCAATCAGCCAGGCTGGCGTTATCGCTTGCTCAAACCACTGAATGACAGCGATCACGCCGAACTCAAGGCCACCCGCCAGTACGACAAGCAGCCCCTGAAACAGCTGGACTATCAGCCCCTGGAGAGTTTCGACGACAACAGTCACCTGGCGCGGGTCGATGGCCCGGATGGCAAAGTTGACTACCTGTGGGAATCCCTGCCCCTGGCCGCCGAAGACTGGACCCTGCATCTGCTGCGTCGCCCGCAGGTGCCCTTTGAAGACAGCCGCACTGCCGCACTGGCTGCAGCCGGGTCGTGGCTGGCGCTGGTTTTCCTGCTGCTATTTCTCAATCAGCGTTGGCGTCTGGCCAAGATCCGCCAGCGCAGTCGCGAAGAGCTCGAGCGCCTGGTCGAAGAACGCACCCGCGACCTGCGCACCGCTCAGGATGGCCTGGTGCAGTCGGCCAAGCTCGCCGCCCTGGGCCAGATGTCCGCCGCCCTGGCCCATGAAATCAACCAGCCGCTGACCGCCCAGCGCATGCAACTGGCCACCCTGCGCCTGTTGCTCGACCACGGCCGGGTAGATGACGCCTACAAGGCACTCAAGCCGGTGGACGACATGCTGACGCGCATGGCTGCCCTGACCGGCCACCTCAAGACGTTTGCCCGCAAGAGCCCCAGCGGCCTGCGCGAACGCCTGGACCTGGCGACTGTGGTGGACCAGGCGCTGCAACTGCTCGAAACCCGCCTGCGCGAGGAACAGGTCAGCACGGTGCTGCACCTGACGCGCCCGGCCTGGGTGCGTGGTGATTCGATTCGCCTGGAGCAGGTGCTGATCAATCTATTGCGTAACGCCCTCGACGCGATGCACGACAAGCCCTGCAAGCGCCTGGAAATCCGGTTGGAAGAAGATGAAAAGCTGTGGCGCCTGACCGTTTCCGATAATGGTGGCGGCATTGCCGAGGAACACCTGGCAAAAGTCTTCGATCCGTTTTTCACCACCAAACCCGTGGGCGATGGCCTGGGCATCGGGCTGGCCGTATCCTTTGCCATCGCTCACGAATCCGGCGGCCGCCTGAGCGCGGCCAACCAGGGTAACGGTGCCGCTTTCACCCTCACCCTGCCAATCGACCAGGAGGCCCAGGGCCCATGCTCAACTCAGTGATCGTCGTCGACGACGAAAGCAGCATTCGTAGCGCCGTCGAACAATGGTTGAGCCTGTCAGGCTTCGAAGTGCAGTTGTTCAGTCGCGCCGAAGAGTGCCTGGCGCAGTTGCCCCGGCACTTTCCTGGGGTGATCCTCAGCGACGTGCGCATGCCCGGTATGACCGGCCTGGAGCTGTTGGCCGAGGTCCAGCGGCGTGATGCCGACTTGCCGGTGATCCTGCTGACCGGCCACGGCGATGTGCCGATGGCAGTGGACGCGATGCGCGACGGCGCCTACGACTTCCTCGAAAAACCCTTCAGCCCCGAGACGTTACTCGGCAGCCTGCGACGCGCGCTCGACAAACGCCGGCTGGTGCTGGAAAACCGCGCCCTGCATAAACAGGCCGACAACCGCGCCAAGCTCGATGCCACACTGCTGGGGGTATCCCGAGGACTGCAGACGTTACGCCGGCAAGTGCTGGAACTGGCGGCATTGCCGGTCAATGTGTTGATCCGCGGTGAAACCGGCAGTGGCAAGGAGCTGGTTGCTCGCTGCCTGCACGACTTCGGGACACGGGCCGCCAAGCCCTTTGTGGCGCTCAATTGCGCAGCGATCCCCGAGCAACTGTTCGAGGCCGAACTGTTCGGCCACGAGAGTGGCGCATTCACCGGCGCCCAGGGCAAGCGCATCGGCAAGCTCGAATATGCCGACGGCGGCACGCTGTTTCTCGATGAAATCGAAAGTATGCCACTGGCCCAGCAAGTGAAATTGCTACGAGTGCTGCAGGAACAGAAACTCGAGCGCCTGGGGTCGAACCAGAGCATTCGCGTGGACCTGCGAATCATCGCCGCGACCAAGCCCGACCTGCTGGACGAAGCCCGGGCCGGACGCTTCCGTGAAGACCTGGCCTATCGCCTGAACGTTGCCGAGCTGCGCCTGCCGCCGCTACGAGACCGGCGCGAGGACATCCCGCTGCTGTTCGAAACCTTCGCCCAGAGCGCCGCCGATCGCCTGGGCCGCACATTTCCACCACTGACCGGCGCGCAGTTGAGCCACTTGCTCAGCCATGACTGGCCCGGCAACGTCCGTGAATTGGCCAACGTGGCCGAGCGCCAGGTGCTGGGGCTCGATGAGCCGGCACCGGTGGGCAGCGAACCGGGGCAGTCACTGGCGGCTCGTCAGGAGGCTTTCGAAGAACACTGCCTGCGGGCGGCCTTGACCCGGCATAAAGGCGATGTGAAAGCGGTGCTCGAAGAGTTGCAACTGCCGCGCCGCACCTTCAATGAAAAGATGCAGCGCCATGGGCTGACTCGCGAGATGTTTTTGTAGCGCCTGGATCGGCCTCTTCGCGGGCAAGCTCGCTCCCACAGGTTTTGTGGCCGAGCACATATCTGTGGTCCACCTTGATCCCTGTGGGAGCGGGCTTGCCCGCGAAGAGGCCATTGCTGCCAATACACATCTACAAGCTGATAAGCGATTTTCCGCTCACCCCCATTCTCCAATAAGCGGAAATCCGCTTACGCACCCGTCCAAACCCCTCTAAACCGGGCCTCCCCCCGTTGGCACAGCTCCTGCTATAGCCCCCGCAGGCTGCGTTTCAATGCGCTCCAATACAACAATTAGATTAAGGATCCTTCGATGGATAACTCCAACACCCTGCCCGCAGGATCGGCTGCCGTGCCGGCCAAGACCAGAACCACCTCCAGTCGCATCAGATCGATCTTCAGCGGTTCGGTCGGCAATATGGTCGAGTGGTACGACTGGTACGTCTACGCCGCGTTCTCGCTGTACTTCGCCAAAGCCTTTTTCCCTAAAGGCGATACCACCGCACAGCTGCTTAATACCGCCGCGATTTTCGCCGTAGGCTTCCTGATGCGTCCGATCGGGGGCTGGCTGATGGGCCTGTACGCCGACAAGGTTGGTCGTAAAAAGGCGTTGATGGCCTCGGTTTACCTGATGTGCTTCGGTTCGCTGCTGATCGCCCTGAGCCCGGGCTATGAAACCATCGGCATCGGCGCGCCGATCCTGCTGATTTTCGCCCGTTTGCTGCAAGGCCTGTCGGTCGGTGGCGAGTACGGCACCTCGGCCACTTACCTCAGCGAGATGGCGACCAAGGAGCGTCGCGGTTTCTTCTCGAGCTTCCAGTACGTGACCCTGATCTCCGGCCAGCTCATCGCGCTGGGCGTACTGATCGTCCTGCAGAACGTCCTCACCACCGAGGAGCTGTATGCCTGGGGCTGGCGCATCCCGTTTGCCATCGGCGCGCTGTGTGCCGTGGTTGCGCTCTACCTGCGTCGCGGCATGGAAGAGACCGAGTCCTTCACCAAGAAAGAAAAGGCCAAGGAAAGCGCCATGCGCACCTTGATGCGCCACCCCAAGGAACTGCTCACCGTGGTCGGCCTGACCATGGGCGGTACGCTGGCGTTCTACACCTACACCACCTACATGCAGAAGTACCTGGTGAACACGGTCGGTATGAGCATCTCCGACTCCACCACGATTTCGGCAGCCACGCTGTTCCTGTTCATGTGCCTGCAACCGCTGGTAGGCGGGCTCTCGGATAAAGTCGGTCGCCGGCCGATCCTGATCGCCTTCGGCGTCCTTGGCACGCTGTTCACCGTGCCGATCCTGACCGCCCTGCACACCGTGCAGAGCTGGTGGGGCGCGTTCTTCCTGATCATGGCGGCGCTGATCATCGTCAGCGGCTACACCTCGATCAACGCGGTTGTGAAAGCCGAACTGTTCCCGACCGAAATCCGTGCACTGGGTGTTGGCTTACCTTACGCGCTGACCGTGTCGATCTTCGGCGGTACCGCTGAATACATCGCGCTGTGGTTCAAGAGCAGCGGCATGGAAACCGGCTACTACTGGTACGTGACCGGGTGTATTGCAGTGTCGTTGCTGGTGTACATCACCATGAAAGACACCCGCAAGCACTCACGCATCACCACTGACTGACCGTCACATTCAGGTCGGCTGCACCGGCCTCTTCGTCGAAACGCCGTCCGGAGCTTGTGAGTTCCGGGCGGCATTGCGATGGAGCCCCCCAAAAATCTATCAGCTCAACTCGGCAGCCGCCGGCTTCGCGTACTTGTTTTGCGCGTAGGAAGCACCTGCAATCATCACCATCAGAATCCCCGCCAACACCAGCGAGGAGCCAATCGTACCGAAATCCAGCCCCCCCTTTTCGTGCGGTTTTGTCAGGAAGTCACCTAGGGTCGCCCCGAACGGCCGGGTGAGGACAAATGCCACCCAGAACAGCAACACTGACGAAATCCTGGTGAAGTATTTGAGCAGCACCACCATCACAATGGTCGAGCCGATCAACAGCGCGCCACCGGCAAAACCCAGGCCCGAGTCGTCGGCCAGGTAATCGCCGAGTGCCGTGCCCAGGGTGTTTGAAAACAGGATCGCCATCCAGTAAAACATTTCGCCGCGCAAGGTCTGCACTTTGGTCACATTCAGTGAATCACCGCTCAAGCGCCAGGCGGCAAAAATCCCAACCAGGATGGCAATCAGAATCATCGAACCGGTGGCGTAGCCCAGACCCAGGGTACGATCCATAAAGTCCGACATCGTGGTGCCGGCCGTGCTGGTCGACAGGATCACGATCCAGTACAGCACCGGTTTGTAGGACTTGGACATCAGCTGAGTGATCAACGTCAGCACAAATACGCTGATCAGAATCAGCGAGCTGATGGCGTAGCCGACATTGAGAGTCATCGATAGCAAATCGCCTGCGGTCTCCCCCAAGGTCGTTGCGCAGATTTTCATCACCCAGAATGCCAGGGTTATTTGAGGAAGTTTATTCATCGAGGATAGCGCTCCAGCGTGCGTGGTCGTTTCTTGGTTTTGCACGCAGACTGGCGGGGGCTTGGTGAAAAATAGGTAGGTGCTTTATGAAAAATCTGTCACTTACGCAAATGGGAAGATTTTATGGCGACCGGGCTTGCTCGTGATGCTGTGTCAGATACATTGCTTTTGACCGACAGATTATCGCGAGCCAGCTCGCTCCTACAGGAACGCTACTCCATGCCCGACGACATTCATTTCTACGAACCTGCCAACGGCCATGGCCTGCCCCACGATCCGTTCAACGCCATCGTCGGACCGCGGCCCATCGGCTGGATTTCGTCGCAGGATGCCAACGGCCGCCTTAACCTGGCGCCCTACAGTTTTTTCAACGCCTTCAACTACATTCCGCCGATCATCGGGTTCTCCAGCGTCGGGCGCAAAGACAGCTTGAACAATATCGAGCAGACCGGCGAATTCGCCTGGAACCTGGCCACTCGTCCATTGGCCGAGCAGATGAATCAGAGCTGCGCGATGGTCGGGCCTGAGGTCAATGAATTCGAGTTGTCCGGGCTGACACCCGTGGCCTCGAAAGTGATCCAGGTGCCACGGGTCGCTGAAAGCCCGGTGTCCTTTGAATGCAAGGTAACGCAGATCATTCAGCTGCAACGGGCTGACGGCAATGTGGTGCCCAGCTGGCTGATACTCGGCGAAGTGGTGGCCGTGCACATTGCCAAATGGCTGCTCAAGGATGGGGTGTACGACACCGCCGCGGCAGAGCCGATTCTGCGCGGCGGCGGGCCGGCGGATTACTTCCAGCTGGGGCCGGAGGCACTGTTCAAGATGTTCCGCCCGGGGGCGACCAGGTAGCTACTGGTCAGATGACTACCAGATCAGTTCGCCGTCTTCACCGACGCCCTTGAGGTGCGTCAGTTGCATGGCGGCAGCCTCGTCCGCCTCCTTGGCGGTCTTGAAGGTCTGTTCTTCCAGCAGCTTGTTGAAGCGCGGTGCGCCCGAGCTACCGATGGCTTTGGTGGCAATCGCCGCGTAGTAACCGCCCTCGCGGGGGACAACAGCCGATACGGCTTCGAAGGTTTCAAAGGCTTTACGTGCCATGTCGGGCATCCTGGATGATTGAGAATGCCGTCATTAACCCCTCAACCCGCCATTTTGTGTACCCAGGACTGGGTCTGTCCGAGCGCCTGGGCGGCTGATACTTGCTCGAAGGTATGAAAATCCAGGCTGTTGACCACCAGGTCCTCCACCAACTCAGCAAAAATCTGCATGGCCGGGGTGCTGAAGTAGGCCGTCATGGCCTGTTGATCGAGCCAGAAACCGGACACCAGCCACAACTGCGGATCGCATTGTGAATGTTGCAAGGCGAAGCTCAGGCAGCCCGGTGCAGTAAGCGACGGTTCTATCAGGGCACTGAGACGCGCGCCCAGTTCCACCGAACGCCCGGCACGAGCACGAACAAAGGCCATATGGCTGACGGGGATTTGCGTAGACATGTTCAACCCTCCCAGGTACTCAAGTGGCAGCCGTGGGACGGGCTGCGACAGGATCAAAGGTTAAGCGCGCCAGGGACGACGCGGTTAGTCGATTCCTGCCGGCTTGTTGCACGATCCTGCCAGGCCTCTCCGGGAACCTGTAACAACCTGTAAATGCTGTCACAGCATTGAAATATGACTTTCGAGCAAGTTTGCCCGGCTAGCGCCCGCCGCCACCGTGAAACACTTGAGTCCGGTGCAGAATCAGGCAAGCATTTCGCAGGATGTGTCTACCGTTGTTCCTTGCACAAATTTAAGCTCTGCTCATCCCACCACTTCGCCGAGGATGCCGTGCATGTCGTCGCTCGATCACTTTGAAGCCCCGCTGGACGCCGACATGGAAAAACAGCGGGCGGAACTGGCCGCTATCATTCGCCGCAACACGCTGGATGATGGCACCTATGCCACGGCCGTCGGCTCGCTGTTCATGTCGCGCCACAGCAAGTCCCACGATTTTGCCCCGGTGCTCGCGCAACCGGCACTGTGCATCATGGCCCAGGGGCGAAAAGAGGTGCGCCTGGCCGATGAGTTTTTCAATTACGACCCACTGAATTACCTGGTGGTGTCGGTCTCGATGCCGCTGAGTGGGCGGGTGGTGAATGTCACTTGCGAAGAACCGATACTGGCCGTGCGGCTGGATATCGACCCAGCGGAAATTACCGCGTTGATTGCCGACGCCGGCCCCCTTGGCGTGCCGACCCGCCCTACGGGGCGCGGCCTGTACGTGGAGCAGATCGATACCGCGATGCTCGACGCCGTGCTGCGCCTGGCCCGCCTGCTCAATTCACCCAAGGATATCGGCATGCTTGCGCCGCTGATTCGCCGCGAGATTCTCTACCGCCTGCTGCGCAGCCCGCAGGGGCATCGCCTGTATGAGATTGCCATTGCCAACAGCCAGAGCCATCGCATCAGCCAGGCGATCAAATGGCTCAATGGCAATTACGAGCAACCGTTGCGCATCGATGACCTGGCCAAGGAAGTAAACCTGAGCGTGTCGACGCTGCATCACCGGTTCAAGGCAATGACCGCGATGAGGCCGCAAAGGCCGCCATCGAGTCAGGATCAGGCGCCGAGCACCCGGCACGCCTCGGCAGGCAGGGTTACCGACACCGGGTTGCCGATGCTCAGGCCGAAGCCCTGGCAAGGCGTACTCAAGGCAGTAAACGACACCCCCGAACACTCCACCGTGGTTTCAATCGTCGCGCCGATATCGCGCACGAACGTCACCCTGCCCAGCAGACGGTTTCCCGCCGTGGCCTGGGGCTGCGACAGCTGCAGGTCCTCGGGACGAATCAGCATCTTGACCTTCGCCCCCGCCACTATGCTGCTGCAGATCGGCACTTGCAGGGCGTCCCCACCGGGCAAACCGACCTTGCCATTGCCCAGCGCCGTAGCCGGAAAAATGTTGCCCGAGCCGATGAAGTCGGCAACGAACTCGTTGGCCGGATGCCGGTAAATCTCGATGGGCGTCCCTACCTGCTGTACCCGATGCTCGCCCAACACGACGACGATATCGGCCATGGTCATGGCCTCACGCTGGTCGTGGGTGACCATGATGGTGGTGATGTTCAGGCGCTGTTGCAGTTGGCGGATTTCTACCTGCATCGATTCCCGCAGCTTGGCGTCCAGCGCCGACAGCGGTTCATCCAGCAACAGGATTTTCGGGTGTGAGGCAATTGCCCGGGCGATCGCCACGCGCTGGCGTTGCCCGCCGGACAACTTGGACACCGGGCGATCAATCATCTCCTGCAACTGAATCAGCTGCAGCAACTCCACCACCCGCGCCTGTTGATCAGCCTTGCTGACCCCACGCAGCTTCAAAGGGTAAGCGATGTTCTCCCCCACGGTCATGTGCGGAAATAGCGCCAGGGATTGGAACACCATGCCGAAATTGCGCAGATGCGCCGGGGTGTGGCCGATGTCTTCACCGTCCAGGCGGATCTCCCCGCCCGAGAGGGTTTCAAGCCCGGCGATCATGCGCAGCAGGGTGGTTTTCCCGCAGCCCGAGGGGCCGAGAAAACACACCAGCTTGCCCTCGGGCAAATGCAGGTTCACATCCTTTACCGCGCAGGCCGAGCCGTAGTGTTTTTCGACGTTTTCCAGAATCAGACCAGTCATGTTGCACCTCAAATCAAAAGGAAACGCCGCCCTCGCCCACCAGCTTCTCCAACGCCCAGATCAGGACGAAGTCGATCAGCACGATCAGCACGGCAAAGGAAAAGACAGTCGGGTCAAGCGATGACACGGTGCGGCTGTACATCCAGATCGGCACGGTCATGACATCGATGGTGTAGAGGAAGTAGGTCACGGTGAACTCGTTGAACGAGACGATGAACGCCAGCAGCATCCCCGCGAGAATTCCCGACTTCATCAACGGCACCACTACGTCAACGATCGCCCGGGTGGGCGACGCGCCGAGCATCTGCGCAGCCTCTTCGACCTCAGTGCCGATGGACAGCATCGCTGCGGTGCAATTCTTCACCACGAAGGGTAATGCCAGGATCACGTGCGCAATCACCAGGCGCGAGGTGGTCATCTGGAACGGCAGGCTGTCGAAAACCAGCAGCAAGGCCAGGCCCAGTACCACCATGGGAAACACCAGCGGCAACGACATCAGTTGCAGCGCCACGGCCTTGCCGCGGAACTCGCAACGGGTCAGCGCATAGGCCGCAGGCACCGCGATGATCGTGGCGAAGACCATGGTCAGGCAAGCCACCATCAGGCTGGTGGTCATGGCTTTGCCCAGGCTCAGCACATCGCTGGAGTCGGGCGAGACAAAGCTGTTCCAGGCGGCCTTGTACCACTGCAGGCTGTAGCTGCTGGGTGGGAAGTCGAGGTTTGAGGCGCCGCTGAATGACATGACGATCATCGTCAGGATCGGCAGCACCGCCAGCAGCAGGATAAAGCCCGACAGCACGCCGGCAAACTTGCCGGTATCGCCCGGCAGTAACGTATGACGCTTGTTGATCACAGTGCTCATTGCGAAGCCTCCATCCTGCGCCGACGCCGGCCAGTGAAATATTCCGACAGGGTCATGATCAGCAGCGTGGTGACAATCAGAACCACCCCGGCTGCGGAGGCGGCGGGCCAGTTCATCAGCGGGGCGATCTGGTCATGGACCATCACCGCCAGCATCGGCACGCGCCGACCACCCAGCAACAGGGGCACTACGAAGCTGCTGGCGTTGTAGGCGAACACCAGCGTTGCGCCGGTGATGATGCCCGGCAGACTCATCGGCAGCACCACCTGGCGGAACACCTGCAAGCGACTGGCGCCGAGGGTGGCCGCCGCCTCTTCGTAGGTGCGGGCGACTCCGCGCATGGCGCTGGCGATTGGCAGTACGGCCAGCGGGAAGGCGGTTTGCACCAGTCCCATCAGCACGCCGTTCTGGTTGTAGAGCAACATGATCGGACGCTTGATCAGACCCAGTCCCATCAAGGCCTGATTGAGCATTCCGCCAGGCCCGAGGATCACCAGCCAGCCATAACTTTGCAGCAGCAGGTTGACCAGCAAGGGCAGCAACACTGCTGCAAGGAAAATTCGCCGCACCAAGGGGGAGGTCAGGCGTGACATGGTGTAGGCCACCGGGATCGCCAGCACCACGGCAATCGCCGCGCTGATCAACGCCAGGCGCAGGGTCAGCAGCAAGGATTTGAGGTAGTAAGGTTCCAGCAACTGCGCGTAGCTGGCCAGGCTGAAGCCGGTCCATTCCGCGCCTTTGGTGCCCACGCTCATGCGCAGTACCAGCAGGCTGGCGGCAATCAGCACGCCGAGGAACAGCATCGATGGCGTGAGAAAAAGCCAGGCGCGGGCGGTGGGTGACACGCCGCGTTTTGGCGGTGATGCCGCGATGTTGCCGGGGTGGATCAGGGGTTGGTGTTCCATGGCTAGGGTCTCGTCAATTGCACAGGACGATCTGGTGCACCACCCCGGTAGGAGCGGCCGCTGGCTGCGATCTTTTGATCCTGAAAATCAAAGTCAAAAAATCGCAGCCTGCGGCAGCGCCTGCAGGGGACCGTGCCTTGCAGGTCGTATGGCAGATCAGGAAGAAAAGATTTCCGTGTAGCGACGAATCCATTGGTCATGCACAGAGGCCAGGAAGGCGTTGTCGTGCATGATCGCCTTCTCGGCAATTTGCTCCGGCGTGAGGATGTACGGGCTCTTGCGGGCCTCGGCGGAGATGATCGCCTTGGCGTTGACCGGGCCGTTGTAAATGTCCTCGGCCATCTTGCCCTGCACCAGCGGGTCCAGGGAGTGGTTGATGAAGGCGTAGGCCAGTTCGGTATCGCCGGGGCGATTTTTCGGCATCACCGAGAGCATCAGGTCGGTGTAGAAGCCTTCTTTCATGCCAAAGGTAGCACCCAGGCCGTAGGCCGGATCGCGGATCTGCTTGGGGAAAAAAGCCGGCGCATACAGGCCACCCATGTCCAGGGAACCGGTGCGGAACAGCTCGGCGATCTGGTTCGGGTTCTCGCCCAGCGTCACCACGCGGTCCTTGAGCTCTGCGAGCTTCCTGAAGCCCGGCTCGATGTTGTGCTCGTCACCACCGGCCAGTTTGGCGGCGATGATGATCAGGTCCATGGCTTCGGTCCAGTTCGGCGGCGGCAGGAAAATGTTCGGCGACAGGTCGGCGTCCCACAGGGCGGCGTAGCTGTCCGGCGCTTGCTGGATGGTGCGGGTGCTGTAGACCAGGCTGTTGCACCAGAGCAGGTATCCAATCCCGTGGCCGTTGGCACCGGTGCGGTATTTTTCCGGCACATCGACCAGGTTGGGAATGCGGTTGAGGTCGGGTTTTTCCAGCAGGTTGGCCGCCGCCAGGCCCTCGGCACCAACGCCAGCCAGGGTGATGATGTCGTACTGCGCACGATCGCCGCCGGCCTTGAGTTTGGCGACCATTTCCGAGGTGCTGCCGGTACGGTCAGCGATGACCTTGCAGCCGTATTTGTCTTCAAAGGTCGCCGCGATGTTGCGCAGCGCGGCCAGGCCGGTGTCGTCGGACCAGGTCAGCAGGCGCAGGGTTTTACCCTGGAAGCGGGTGTCGCTGGCATTGGCCTTGATGAACGGCATGCTCATGGCCGCCGCGGCTACCGAGGCTACGCCCACGGTCTTGATGAATTGACGTCTGTTCAGATCATGCTCGCCCATTACGGACTCCCTTTGTTTTTGTAGGTATAAGGCAGGTCGAAACTGTTGCATCCGCGTCCGGATCAGCGTTATCCCTCGTATTTTCGGGGCTTGGCGGAACCAGCGAGTTCATCCTGAGGTCGTGCAAAACACCTGACTATCGATAAAAACTCATCGAAGCCATGACATCAGCACATGCCTCGACAAGAGGCACGCACTCACCATATTCGAGCGATCAGATGGCTCGAATGACGTGTTTTATTTCCTGGAAAGCCTGCAAGCCCCACGGCCCCAATTCGCGGCCAATGCTGCTCTGCTTGTAACCACCCCAGGCAGCCTGCGCAAAGATCACCTGTGGCGCGTTGATCCACACGAGCCCCGCCTGCAAGGCGTTCGCGACGCGATCCGCCGTTTCGGCATTGCGCGTGACGACACTGGCCACCAGACCGAACTGGCTATCGTTGGCCAGGGCAATCGCCTCGCCTTCGGAGGCGAAACTGCGCACGCAAATGACCGGACCGAAAATCTCTTCACACCAAAGCGCACTGCCCTGGGGCACGTCGGTGAAGATCGTCGGCTGCAAAAAATAGCCTCGTGGAAGGTCCGCCGGGCGATTGCCGCCGCAGATCAGCTTCGCGCCAGCGCTCAAGCCACGGTCGATGTGGCCGAGTACCCGCTGGTATTGCGCCTGATTGACCAGCGCGCCCATTTCCACCGCCGGATCGAACGGGTCCGCCACACGAATGGCTTCGGCACGAGCCTTCAAGCGAATGAGAAACTCATCCGCCAGTTCATCGGCGACCAACACACGGCTGGTGGCCGAACACATTTGTCCGGCATTAAAAAACCCGCCGCCACACGCCACTTCCACCGCCAGCTCAAGGTCGGCATCAGCCAGCACCAGCAACGAGGATTTACCCCCCAGTTCCAGGCTCACACCCTTGACGGTTTCCGCCGCGCGCTGCATCACCTGCACCCCTACCGCGTTGCTGCCGGTGAAGGATATCTTGGCAATGCGCGGGTCCGCCGACAGCGGTGCGCCGACAGCCAGCCCAGTGCCGCAGACCAGGTTGAACACGCCCTGGGGCAGACCCGAACGGGCAATGATCGCCGCCAGCTCCAGCTCTGGCAGGGGCGTTACTTCGGACGGTTTGAGCACCACGCAGCAACCGGCGGCAAGGGCCGGCGCGAGCTTCCAGGCGGTGGTGACCATCGGGAAATTCCACGGCACGATAAGGCCGACCACACCACAAGGTTCCCGGCGTACTCGAGCGCTGAAATCGTCTGTTGGTAACTCGACCGGGCTGTCCTGTTTCGTGTCCAGGCCTTCGGCCAGACCGGCGTAGTACTCGAAAGTGGCGATCACGTCATCGACGTCGATGGCGGCTTCGAACAGTGGCTTGCCGTTATTGCTCGACTGCAAATGCATCAACTGCTCACGACTGGCCTGCGCGCCTGCGGCGATCTTGCGCAGGATCGCACCGCGCTCGGCGCCGCTGGTCTGCGACCAACTCTGGAAGGCTGCGGCGGCGGCAGTGACGGCTTGATCGACGGCAGCTGAGTCGCCACCATTAACCGTTGTCAGCAGGGCCTCGGTCGACGGATTGATCACCCGCAGATGTTCCGGACCGGCAGACCACTGGCCGTTGATAAACAGGCCGTGCAAAGTTGTCGGCAGGCTCATTGCGACACCGCCTGCATCCATTGCGCCTGATCAATCTCAATCAGGGTCGGGCCCTGCCGGTCAGCAGCGACGCGCAGCGCAGTGCGCAGTTGCTCGACCCCCTTCACCGCTTCGGCGGCACAGCCCAGAGCCTTGGCCACGCCGATGAAATCCGGTGTGTAGATGTCCACACCCACCGGTTCGATGGCGCGGTTGACCATGTATTTCTTGATCTCTTCGTAGCCCTGGTTATTCCACAGCAGGACGATCACCGGGGTCCGGGCTTCTACGGCGCTGGCCAGTTCCGGCAAGGTGAATTGCAGGCCGCCGTCACCGATCAGGCACACCACCGCAGGGCGCGCGCCGCCCGCGACGCTGCCACCGAGCCAGGCACCAATCGCCGCCGGCAAGGCGTAGCCGAGGGTGCCGTAGCCGGTGGAGGAATTGAACCAGCGGCGCGGACGCTCCGGGTTGAACGTGAGGTTGCCGGTATACACCGGCTGGGTCGAATCGCCGACAAACACAGCATTCGGCAACTCGTGCAGCACGGTTTCCAGGAAGCGGGTTTGTGCCAGGGTCGGCGCGTCCCAGGTCGCTGCCAGCTCGGCGCGCAGACGCGCAGCACGCACCTGGCCCCAATCGGCACGGCGCTCGGCCAGGGATTTGTGCGAGAGCGCGCTCAACAGTGCCTGCGCGGCGTTGCGCGCATCGGACACCAGCGCGACCTGTGGCGGATAGTTGCGCACGGTCTGGTCGGGGTCGATGTCCACCCGCAACAGTGCACCGGGAATCTCGAAACCACCGGCGAACGTCACGTCGTAATCGGTCTCGGCCAGCTCGGTGCCGATGGCCAGCACAACGTCGGCCTCGGCGACCAGGGCACGGGTGGCGACCAGGCTCTGGGTCGAGCCGATCAGCAACGGATGCGCGGACTCCAGCATGCCCTTGGCATTGATGGTCAGGGCCACGGGCGCATCGAGCAACTCGGCCAGTTCAGTCAGCTCGGCTGCGGCATCAATGGCTCCGCCACCGGCAAGAATCAATGGGCGTTTCGCGCCGGCCAGCAGCGCGGTCATGCGGCTGATCGCGCTCGGCGAAGCACCCGCACGATCAATATTGACCGGCACGCTGGCGAGCAGGTCATCCGCTTCCTCGACCAGCACATCCAGCGGAATTTCGATATGCACCGGGCGCGGACGACCCGCCTGGAACAACGCAAAGGCGCGGGCCAACACGCCTGGCAGCTCGGCCGCCGACATCAGCGTATGGGAAAACGCCGCCACCCCGGCCACCAGCGCGCTCTGGTTTGGCAGCTCGTGAAGCTTGCCCCGGCCACCGCCCAACTGGCTGCGCGATTGCACGCTGGAGATCACCAGCATCGGGATCGAATCGGCGTAGGCCTGCCCCATGGCAGTGGTGATGTTGGTCATGCCAGGGCCGGTGATGATGAAGCACACACCGGGCTTGCCGCTGGTGCGCGCATAGCCGTCAGCCATGAAACCGGCGCCCTGCTCATGACGCGGAGTGACATGGTTGATGCTCGAACGGGCCAGCCCACGGTACAGCTCCACGGTGTGAACCCCGGGAATGCCGAACACCTGCTCGACCCCGTAACCTTCGAGTAACTTGACCAATACTTCGCCACACGTCGCCATGTCATTGCCCTTCCTGTTCGTTTGAGACGCCGGACCTGCGCAGTGTTTATGATGCGTGGGCAGGTCCAGGGATGGCCTCATTGGAACGGGCGACACGTCGCCTCAACAATGGATAAAAAGTCATACTAGCCATGTCCTTACGTCATACCTTGGATCCCCATGAAACGATTGCCTCCCCTGCCGGCGCTGCACACTTTTCTGATCACCGCGCAGTGCTGCAACTTCACCCGTGCCGCCGAGCAGTTGCACATCACCCAGGGCGCGGTGAGCCGGCAAGTCGCCGGGCTGGAGGATCATCTGGGTTATGAGCTGTTCATTCGCCAGGCCCGGGGCCTGGAGTTGACGGCGCAGGGGCGCGAATGGCTGCCGCGGGTGCAGAAGATTTTCCGCTTGATCGACGAAGCCGTGGACCAGATCGGTGAGACGCGCGAGACCCTGCAGTTGAAGGCGCCGACCTGCGTCATGCGCTGGTTGCTGCCACGGCTGTTGCAGTGGCAAAGGGAGCGTCCGGACGTGCCGGTAGAGTTGACCACCACGGTGAAGCACGGAGTGGATTTTCATCGCGAACAGTTCGACGCCGCAGTGATGTACGGAGCGCTACCGGACAATGCGCTGGCCTCCCTGCACCTGTTCGACGAACAACTGACCCCGGTCTGCTCCAGGCCGCTGCTCGAAGGCCCGGTACCGTTGCAGTCCCCGGATGACCTGCAACAGCATTTGCTGTTGCACCCCACCCGGGACGAACGCGACTGGAAAGCCTGGCTGGCCAGCGCCGGGATACGCTTGAACAACGTGGGCAAGGGCCAGCATTTCGAAACCCTGGACCTGGCCATGTCGATGGCGTCCCAAGGGACGGGCGTGGCGATTGGAGACTGGTCGCTGATCGGGGATGACCTGAGCGCGGGCAGGCTGGTGATGCCCTTCGCGCTGAAGGTTAAAACCGGTCTGGCCTACTACCTGGTGTTCCCGCAGAAACCCGAGCCGTCGCCCAAGCTGCGCGAGCTGATGGGGTGGTTGGTGGAGCAGGCTCAGTCGCGATAACGCAAAAGCCGGCAGGAGCTGCGTAGGAGCTGTCGAGTGAAACGAGGCTGCGATCTTTTGGCGTCTAAAATCAAGATCAAGATCAAGATCAAGATCAAAAGATCGCAGCCTCGTTTCACTCGTCAGCTCCTTGTATGTTGACCCAGCACCCAGCGAGAGAGGTCTAAGCTCGTTGGTGCTGACATACAAAGATGTGTTTCTGGGGGAGGCCGATGGCTCCTGAAGGCAGGACTTGCGCCTGACCTTGTCT
>NZ_JZRI01000041.1:0-1493 GCF_000952175.1 Pseudomonas sp. ES3-33
ATCCAGTAGGAACCATCCTCGTCACGACGGGCACCGTCACCGGTGAAGTACATGCCACGGAAGGTCTTGAAGTAGGTGTCGACAAAACGGTCATGGTCGCCATACAGCGTGCGCGCCTGGCCTGGCCACGAATCCAGAATCACCAGGTTGCCCTCAACCGCGCCTTCCAGAATATTACCCAGGTTGTCCACCAGTGCCGGCACCACGCCGAAGAACGGACGAGCCGCCGAACCAGGCTTCAAGCCATGCGCGCCCGGCAGCGGGCTCATCATGTTGCCGCCGGTTTCGGTCTGCCACCAGGTGTCGACGATCGGGCAGCGCGACTGGCCGACCTTCTTGTAGTACCAATCCCAGGCTTCCGGGTTGATCGGCTCACCCACCGAACCCAGCAGGCGCAGGCTGCTGCCGTCAGCGCCTTCAACTGCCGCGTTACCCGCCGCCATCATCGCGCGAATCGCCGTTGGCGCGGTGTAGAGGATGTTGACCTTGTGCTTGTCGACGATCTTCGCCACCCGGGTGATGTCCGGGTAGTTCGGCACGCCTTCGAACAGCACGGTAGTCGCGCCATTGGCCAGCGGGCCATAGACGATATAAGTGTGGCCGGTGACCCAGCCGACGTCAGCGGTGCACCAGTAGATTTCACCCGGGCGGTAGTCGAACACGCGCTCGTGGGTCATGGCCGCATACAGCAGGTAACCGCCAGTGGTGTGCTGCACGCCTTTAGGCTTGCCGGTGGAACCGGAGGTGTAGAGGATGAACAGCGCTTCTTCAGCGCCCATCTCTTTCGGCGCGCAGACGCTGCCCGCCACTTTCATCAGGTCTTCGTACCAGATGTCGCGATGCTGGTTCCACTTGATGTTGCCACCGGTGCGCTTGCACACGATGACCTTCTGAATGCTGCTGGTTTCCGGATTGGTGAGCGCGTCATCGACGTTGGACTTGAGCGGGATCTTCTTGCCGGCACGAATGCCTTCGTCAGCGGTGATCACCACCTTGGATTTGCAGTCGATGATCCGACCCGCCAGGGCTTCCGGCGAAAAACCACCGAACACCACCGAGTGAATTGCGCCGATCCGGGTGCACGCCAGCATGGCGACCACGGCTTCGGGAATCATCGGCATATAGATAGTCACCACGTCGCCGCGATGCACATCCTGGCCGCGCAAGGCGTTGGCGAACTTGCAGACTTCTTCGTGCAATTCACGGTAGGTGATGTTGCGGCTTTCGGCAGGGTCATCGCCTTCCCAGATGATCGCGATCTGATCGCCGCGCTCGGCCAGGTGGCGGTCCAGGCAGTTGTAGGAAACGTTCAGGGTGCCATCGGCGAACCACTTGATGTCGACGTGGTGATCGTCGAAGGAAGTCTGCTTCACCGTGGTGAAAGGCTTGATCCAGTCGAGGCGCTTGGCTTGCTCGCGCCAGAAGCCGTCCGGGTTGACGACCGACTGCTGGTACATGGCTTTGTAGGTTGCCTCGTCGGTCAGCGTGTTGGC
>NZ_JZRI01000042.1:0-1538 GCF_000952175.1 Pseudomonas sp. ES3-33
GGACAAAATAATATTATTCTGGTTGATGACTTTATTGGGTCTGGTCAAACAGTGCTTGGTCGGATCAAGACAATTAAGGCTCAGTTCGATGGCTCTAACATTACTGATTATACAATTAGGGTTAAAGCGCTGTCGTCTACTCAAGCTGGGTTGGATAATCTTATTGCATCAGGAGTTCATGTTACAGCTCAAAAAATAATAAAAAAGGGTATTGATGACTTTTATGACGCTCCCACCGCTGCTGAGCATAGGGCTCGGATGCTGGCTATAGAGTCATTGCTGTCTCCTCGCTATATATCCGGAGGAGAGGAAAGAGAAATGCCAAGCTTGGGTTATAATGGAGCACAAGCTGTTTACTGTCGAGAGAACGCCAATACTCCAAATAGTGTATTCCCTGTGTTTTGGTGGCCATTCAAGGCAGATGGGGCTGAGCGAAAAGTAGTGCTCGTTAGAGCTATGGGGGATGCATGAGTAGTGATCGCATTGATACTTACTGCCCAACAATGACTGACTTGAAGATACTTAATATACTATTGTCTTCGTCTGGAGCTCTTGATTCATTTACAATTTTCAGGCGAAGTAAGTTTGGGTTGAAATTGTTTTTTGAGCGTTATTCAAAGCTCTTATACTTGTCATTTGTTAGTGAGGAAGACGGTGTAGCAAGGCTTACTGCTGCAGGTAGGGCTTTGATAAAATATAATTTGCCTCGGCTGGGCAATGTTAAAAGGCAATGGCGTGAGGCCCCGGAGAGATTCATCGGGACACGCCTACGAGATGGTGAATTTTATATCCCGAATCTTGAGCTATTAAGTATTGGTACCTTTCCAGGTTGATTTTTTTATGTATAATTAAGGTGCCTGCAGAGGCTAGTACGTAGGAGTGTAGTCGCTCCCCGGGTCAGGTTCCCGATAACCAAGAATCATGCGCTCAGCGGTGAAGCATGCTGAACGCATGATGCTTACAAAACGCTTCGCGTTTTGACGCAGTAATCTCCAGCGAGAATTCCGCTTCGCGCAATTATCACTGGAGATTATCTGACCATGCTAAAGTATAGAAGGTAGCCTCTGTAGGTTCTTATGAATGAAGCTGTTGTTAAAACTTGGCGTAAGCATTTTGAACGACGCGGGATCTCGCGCGAGTTAATAGAATCTTATCTGCCATACATACAGAAGCTTTGCAAAACGTCCTCTCCGGTTATTTTTGAGTTTGAGCATTTATCGCTCCTAATTGGCGTTGAGCAACATGAGTTGCGTAAGATGGTTAACGCACCTCATGCGTTTTATCGCTCGTTTCAAATAAAGAAGCGCTCTGGTGGTTTGCGTAAAATTTGCGCCCCCTACCCATCAATGTTGATGTGCCAAGATTGGATATATAACAATATTCTTATAAATAAGCCGGTGCACTCAGCTGCGCCCGGATTTGTCCCTGGCCGATCTATTTTTAGCAATGCTTCGGCGCACTTGAACTCGAAGTGTTTAATGAAGATGGATTTGAAAGACTTTTTTCCGTCCATTCCGATTAATTGGGTCGTGAACTAT
>NZ_JZRI01000043.1:0-72619 GCF_000952175.1 Pseudomonas sp. ES3-33
CCCAGGCTCACGCGCAGCGCTAATGTAAAAGAGATCGAGCAGGCGAAGTACCCGGAACCCCACCAGTTCGAAAGGGGCCACCAAGGAAAAGAGCGCAATGGTCCCAAGAAGCCAACAGAAATGGGGCCCGACAACCCCCGAAACATTCAGAAGAAGAAACAACACCGGCAACCAGCCCCCCACCTCCGGCATGCAGCTGCCAAACATGTTTACCCAACCGCCGTAATAACCTTGCAAGGCGCCGGCGGCAATGCCGATGAGCGCACTGACCACGGTCAACATCAGGGCGAACAGAATCGACACCCGCGCACCGAAAATCACCCGGGCCAACACATCGCGAGCCTGGTCGTCAGTGCCCAGCCAGTTCTCGCTCGAAGGCGGGCTGGGGGCGGGTTTGCTCAGGTCGTAATTAGGGGTGTCCGCGCTGAAGGGAATGGGCGGGAACAGCATCCAGCCGCCATCTTTTTTAATCAGTTTCTGCACATATTCGCTGCGGTAATCGGCCTGAAACGGCAGCTGCCCACCGAACTCCTGCTCGGTGTGGCGCTTGAAGGCCGGGAAATACAGTTCGCCCTGGTAACTGACCACCAGTGGTTTGTCATTGGCGATCAGTTCGCCGCCCAGGGTCAGCAGGAACAGACCGATGAACAGCCATAACGACCACCAGCCGCGACGATTTTTGCGAAAGCGTTCGAAGCGCCGACGACCCAGCGGCGAGAGCTTGAACATCAGGCGTTCCTCGCGGCGAAGTCGATACGGGGGTCGACCAGGGTGTAGCAGAGGTCGCCAATCAGTTTAATCAGCAGGCCAAACAGCGTGAAGATGAACAGGGAGCCGAAGACCACCGGGTAGTCCCGCGAGACGGCGGCTTCGTAACTCATGCGGCCCAGGCCATCAAGGGAGAAGATCACCTCGATCAGCAGCGAGCCGGCGAAGAACACGCTGATGAACGCCTGGGGAATGCCCGAAACCACCAGCAGCATGGCGTTGCGAAACACATGGCTGTACAGCACCCGGCGTTCGCTCATGCCCTTGGCGCGTGCGGTGACCACGTATTGGCGGGTGATTTCGTTGAGAAAGGAGTTTTTGGTCAGGATGGTCAGGGGGGCGAACCCGCCAATGACCAGCGCCGTGACCGGTAGCACCAGGTGCCAGAAGTAGTCGGCGATCTTGCCCACGGTGGACAGCGATTCGAAGTTGTCCGAGACCAGGCCCCGCACCGGAAACCAGTTCAGTGAGGTGCCACCGGCGAACACGACGATCAGGAACATCGCGAACAGGAACGCCGGCATCGCATAGCCGATGATGATCGCGGTGCTGCTCCAGATATCGAATGGGCTGCCGTGGTGCACCGCCTTGCGGATGCCCAGCGGGATCGACACCAGGTAGGTGATCAGCGTGGCCCAAAGGCCCAGGGAGATGGTGACCGGCATCTTCTCCAGGATCAGGTCGGTGACCGTGGCGCCGCGGAAAAAGCTCTTGCCGAAGTCCAGTCGCGCATAGCTGGTGAGCATCAGCCACAGCCGCTCATGGGCCGGTTTGTCGAAACCGTACTGTTTTTCAATTTCCTTGATCAATTGCGGGTCGAGCCCGCGACTGGCCCGGGAACTGCCCGACGGTGCATCGCCGGAACCGCCGCCGACACTCGCACCGCCGATGCCTTGCAGGTGCGCGATGGCCTGTTCGACCGGACCGCCAGGTGCGGCCTGAACGATGACGAAGTTGACCAGCAGGATGATCACCAGGGTTGGAATGATCAGCAGCAGACGCCGTAACGTATAAGCCCACATCAATGCGGCCCTCCGGGTTTGCTGCGGCTGATGCGCTCGGCGGTCATCTGTTGGTTGGTCAGGGGCGTGGTGCTCATTTCCCACCAGCTTTCGATGGCTTCGTCATTGCTCGCCTGCTCGTTGGGCATGCCGAAACGGTTCCACCAGACGGTGGAAGTGCCCGGCGGATAGTAGTTGGGGATCCAGTAGTAGTTCCACTGCAGTACCCGGTCCAGTGCGTGGGCGTAGCGCAGCATGTCGGCCTGGGTCGAGGCGCGGATCAGGCCGTTCACCAAACTGTCCACCGCAGGGTTCTTGAGCACCATGTAGTTGTTGGCGCCCGGGTCGTTGGCCGAGGCCGAGCCGAAATAGTTGAGCAGCTCGCCACCGGGTGACGTAGTGACCGGGTAACCGGTGACGATCATGTCGTAGTCACGGCTCATGAGGCGGTTGACGTACTGGGAGGCATCGATGCGGCGGATGTTCAAGTCGATGCCGATCTGCTTCAGCGTGCGCTTGTAAGGCAGCAGCAAGCGGTCAATGCCGTTCTGGCTGACAAGGAAGGTGAAGCTCAGCGGCTTGCCTTCAGCATTCACCAATTGATCGCCCTCGGGTTTCCAGCCGGCCTGTTCAAGCAGCTCCAGGGCCTGCAACTGTTTGTCGCGGATGACTCCGCTGCCATCGGTTTTCGGCGCTTCGAACACCTGGGTGAACACCTCGTCGGGTATCTGCCCGCGCAACGGCTCGAGTATCGCCAGTTCCGCAGCGTCCGGCAGATGCCGGGCGGCGAGTTCGGTGTTGGAAAAGAAGCTCTGCTGGCGTATATACAGGTTGCGCATCATCTGCCGGTTGCTCCATTCGAAATCCCAGAGCATGGCCAATGCCTGGCGCGTGCGCCGATCCTGGAACATCGGGTTTTGCAAATTGAACACGAAACCCTGGCTCGGTTGCGGTGCCTGGGTAGCCAGGTGGGCTTTTTGCAATCGGCCGTCGCGCAGGGCGGGGCTGTCATAACCAATGGAGTAACCCGTGGCGGAGAACTCGCGGTTGTAGTCATAGGCGCCGCCGCGCAGCACCTGCCGCGCCACGTCGGTATCACCAAAATACTCGATGCTGAAATGGTCGAAATTGTACAGCCCACGGCTCACCGGCAAGTCCTTGCCCCACCAGTCGGGGTTGCGCTCGAACGTGATGCTGCGCCCGGAATCGACTTTGCCGACCCTGTAGGGGCCGCTGCCCAGTGGTGCCTCGTAGCCGCCACCACCAGCGAAGTCGCGAGTCTTCCACCAGTGCTCGGGAAATACCGGCAGGGTAGCGATGTCCAGGGGCAGGGTGCGGTTCTCGTTACTCTTGAAATCGAACCGAACCGTCAGCGGCGATTCGATCTCCACCCCTTTGACGTCGGCGAACTGGCTGCGATAGCGCAGGCTGCCCTGGGTCATCAGCAGGTCGAAGGTATAGCGCACGTCTTCGGCAGTGATGGGCGTGCCATCGGCGAAACGCGCTTTCGGGTTCAGGTAGAAACGCAGGGACAGGCCGTCATCAGAGCGTTCCATTTGTTGCGCTACCAGGCCATACACGGTGTAGGGCTCGTCCATCGAGCGCTGGGCCAGGGGCGAGTAGAGCATGCCGTCGATCTGCGTGACACCGATGCCTTTGTCGATGTACGGCAGCATGTGGTCGAAGTGACCGATCTCGACCGCCGAACGGCGCAAGGTGCCGCCTTTTGGGGCCAGGGGATTGGTGTAGGCAAAGTGGCTGAAGCCGGCAGGATACTTGGCGGGTTCGCCGTACACGGTCAGTGCATGTTGCGGTGCTGCATTCACACCGGCGGCGCCAAACAACAGGGCCACGGCAGTGAATAGCACAGTAGGGAAAGCCAGTCGCATTGTCAGCCTTAGAGCCGGGCGGTCGATAACCGTAATTTGTACGCTAGCGGCGCATCCCTCGCCAGCCGAATTGATCGTCCCATACACAACGGCCCACCAAAGGGCGGGCCGTCGTGGTGAAAGCTGCGCGGACTGATCAGTCCTGGCGGCTGGTCACTTCCAGCAGGTGATAGCCAAACTGGGTCTTGACCGGGCCTTGCACCGTGTTGATCGGCGCGCTGAACACTACAGTGTCAAATTCCTTGACCATCTGGCCCGGGCCGAACGAACCGAGGTCGCCACCCTGGCGGCTGGAAGGGCAAGTGGAGTTGGCTTTGGCGACTTCGGCGAAGTCTGCGCCGCCCTCGATCTGGGTTTTCAGTTCGTTGCACTTGGCTTCGCTGGCAACGAGGATGTGACGGGCAGTAGCTTTAGGCATGGGAAAAACTCCAATCAATGTTCAGTAAAGTGGTGAGCCTACCGGATTCAGTGGCCCAATTCTTCTCAAAGTTCCATCGGTTCTATGAGGCGGCCTGGCGCAGGCAGTCCGCCGGTTCGGAGCTGTGGTCAGATTCGTTACGGCGAAAATGGGTGTGTGGGCATGTAAAGACGCAGGGTCAAAAGATCGCAGCCTCGTTTCACTCGTCAGCTCCTACTCAGCTCCTACGCAGCTTTTGCGCCGCCTCGCGCAGCAATTGCTCGGTTGCACTCCAACCCAGGCACCCATCCGTGACCGACACGCCATAACGCAGGGACGCGCCCAGTGGCTGGCAGCCTTCGAACAAATGGCTTTCGATCATCATGCCAATCAGCGAGCGGTCGCCTTGCAGCCGTTGTTCGAGCACATCATTGAACACCGCCGGTTGCCGTAGCGGATCCTTGGCGCTGTTAGCGTGGCTGCAGTCGACCATGATCCGGGTCGGGATCTTCAAGCGACTGAGGTCACTGTTCACCTGGGCCACGCTGGTGCGATCGTAATTCGGGCCGCTATGGCCCCCACGCAACACCAGATGAGTGTCCGGATTGCCCGGGGTCTGGATGATTGCCGGGTGCCCCTGGCTGTCAACGCCGAAATGGCGGTGCGGGTGGGCGGCTGAGCGCATCGCGTCGCTGGCGACGCCGACGCCGCCATCGGTGCCGTTCTTGAAACCGACCGGCATGCTCAGGCCGCTGGCCATTTCCCGGTGTATCTGCGACTCAGTGGTCCGCGCGCCTATGGCCACCCAGCTCAGCAGGTCTTCGAAGTAGCCTGCCGCCATCGGTTGCAGCAACTCGGTGGCGACCGGCAAACCGATCCGAATCATTTCGCGCATCAATTCCCGCGACAGCGCCAGGCCGCCGGCCATGTCGTCGCTGCCATCCAGTTCCGGATCGTAGGCCAGGCCTTTCCAGCCAACGGTCGTACGTGGTTTTTCGACGTAGGCGCGCATGACCAGCAGCATCTCGTCACTGACTTCCGTGGCGAGGCGTGCAAGGTGGGCGGCGTATTCGAGGGCTGATTGCGGGTCATGGATCGAGCAGGGACCGACGATCACCAGCAAACGGGAGTCTTCACCGTTGAGGATCGCCCGGACTGCGTCGCGATGGGCGGCGACTTGCTGCGTCAGGGTGTTGCTGAGGGGCAATTGCTGTTTGAGTTGCAATGAGCTCGGCAGGCGCAGTGTCAGCGCTTCGTTGGCAGGGCTCAGGGTGGACAGCGGCATGGCGGAGACGGACGAGTTCATATTCAGGCTTCCTGGACGAGGGGCGGGTTCGTTCCCGCGCGCTCGGCCCTACTGGGGTGTTCGACAATTAGCCGGATTGGCTGCGTGTGTGTGCTTGCCACCTGTGGGTGACCGATCGGAGGCGGCAGGCTGTCCCGAGCGGAGGCTGGTAAATCGCCAGGCGGTAAAAATGTCGTAACGGTAATAAGTGGCGTAGTTCATTGGGTAATCCTCGTGGTGTCTGGTATGACGCTAAAAAATGTGTGGAGCTGAAAAAACAAAACCCCCGGTCGGGAGGCCGACCGGGGGTTGAGAAATCTCTGGTGGCGACCCGTTTCAAGTGGGCGCCGTGTGGGTATCAGGCGCGCCAGTGGCTAAACCAATACCCAAAATAAAAGCTGACCGGAGCGCAGGCGTCATTCACCCGGGCAGCCGCAACCGAGCGCAGGGCGCTGGCGGTACGAAGCTGTGAAAGGGTGTTTGTCATGGTCTGTCTCCGATGGATGCAGGGAGCTTACTAGAGGCGGGCAGGCGGTTTCAATCAGAAATTGCGCGCGGTCGCAGGATTCGCTGAAACGCGCAGACGACAAGCCTCCCAAGACGAATTGAAACTTTTTAGTTGGCGCTTGGCGCTAGGTCTGGGAGTCGCTTTTTGCTAAGGTGTCCGGCAACCAATAAGACCATTGCGTGAGGTGTCTGCTTGATTAGGGTGCTAGTAGTCGATGACCATGATCTCGTTCGTACAGGCATTACACGAATGCTGGCTGACATCGATGGCCTGCAAGTAGTCGGCCAGGCCGAGTCAGGGGAAGAGTCCCTGCTCAAGGCGCGCGAGTTGAAACCCGATGTGGTCCTCATGGACGTCAAGATGCCAGGTATCGGCGGCCTTGAAGCCACGCGCAAGCTGTTGCGCAGCCATCCCGACATCAAGGTGGTCGCGGTGACCGTGTGCGAGGAAGATCCGTTCCCTACCCGGTTGTTGCAGGCCGGGGCGGCGGGGTACCTGACCAAGGGTGCCGGGCTGCCGGAAATGGTCCAGGCCATCCGCCTGGTGTTTGCCGGGCAGCGCTACATCAGTCCGCAAATTGCCCAGCAACTGGCGATCAAATCGTTCCAGCCCACCAGCGATTCACCGTTCGACGCCTTGTCCGAGCGGGAAATCCAGATTGCGCTGATGATTGTCGGGTGCCAGAAGGTGCAGATCATCTCCGATAAATTGTGCCTGTCCCCGAAAACCGTCAACACCTACCGATACCGCATTTTCGAAAAGCTTTCGATCAGCAGTGACGTCGAGTTGACGCTGTTGGCGGTTCGTCACGGCATGGTCGATGCCAGCCTCTGAAATGACTGAAACTTTCGATCCCAGCGCTTTTCTGTCCACGGTCAGTGGGCGCCCCGGTGTCTATCGCATGTTCGACAGCGATGCGCGCCTGCTCTACGTCGGCAAAGCCAAGAACCTCAAGAGTCGGCTGTCGAGCTACTTTCGCAAGTCCGGGCTCGCACCAAAGACGGCCGCGCTGGTAGCGCGTATTGCCCAGGTCGAGACGACCATCACGGCCAACGAAACCGAGGCGCTGTTGCTCGAGCAGACGTTGATCAAGGAATGGCGACCGCCCTACAACATCCTGATGCGCGACGATAAGTCCTATCCGTATGTGTTCCTTTCGGATGGTCAGTTTCCAAGGCTCAGCATTCATCGCGGCGCAAAAAAAGCCAAGGGCAAGTACTTCGGTCCTTACCCCAGTGCCGGCGCCATCCGCGAAAGCTTGAGTTTGCTGCAGAAGACCTTTTTTGTTCGCCAGTGTGAAGACAGCTACTACAAGAACCGCACGCGACCGTGCCTGCAGTACCAGATCAAGCGCTGCAAGGCACCGTGTGTCGGCCTGGTGGAGCCCGATGTGTATGCCGAAGACGTCAGGCACTCGGTCATGTTCCTGGAGGGGCGCAGCAATGCGTTGACCGATGAATTGTCCGCGGGAATGGAAGAAGCCGCGATCAATCTCGAATTCGAGCGCGCGGCTGAGCTGCGCGACCAGATCTCCCTGCTGCGCCGGGTTCAGGACCAGCAGAGCATGGAAGGCGGCACCGGCGACGTGGATGTCATCGCCGCGTTCGTCAACCCGGGCGGTGCTTGCGTGCACCTGATCAGCGTGCGCGGAGGCCGGGTCCTGGGCAGCAAGAATTTCTTTCCGCAGGTGGGTATCGACGAAGACGTTTCAGAAGTCATGGCTGCTTTTCTCGGGCACTACTTCATCAGCAGTCCCGAACGCGACTTGCCCAGCGAATTGATCGTCAACGTGGTTCACGAAGACTTTCCGACATTGATCGCCGCCATTGAAGAGCTGCGTGGTCGTGAGTTGTCCATCAGTCATCGGGTGCGTGGCACCCGAGCGCGCTGGCAGCAATTAGCGGTGACCAATGCCGAACAGGCCCTGGGCGCACGGCTGGCCAACCGGCAACATGTTGCAGCACGTTTCGATGCCTTGGCAGAAGTACTGAACCTGGACGAGCCGCCGCAACGCCTGGAGTGCTACGACATCAGCCACTCCAGCGGCGAAGCGACCGTGGCGTCTTGCGTGGTGTTCGGCCCCGAAGGGCCGATCAAGTCCGACTACAGACGCTACAACATTGAAGGCGTGACTGCAGGCGATGACTACGCGGCCATGCACCAGGCCCTGACCCGGCGCTTCAGCAAGCTGAAGGACGGGGACGGCAAGCTGCCGGACATCCTGCTGGTGGACGGGGGCAAGGGCCAGCTGTCGATGGCCCGGGACGTGCTCAATGAACTGGCGGTGCCGGACCTCATCCTGTTGGGCGTGGCCAAGGGCGCAACCCGCAAGGCAGGGTTTGAAACCCTGTACCTCAACGACGCCGCCCATGAGTTCACCCTGCGCGGCGATTCCCCCGCGCTGCACCTTATCCAGCAGATTCGCGACGAAGCCCACCGGTTTGCTATTACCGGTCACCGTGCCCGTCGTGGTAAAACCCGTCGGACGTCTACGCTGGAAGGCGTAGCCGGAGTCGGGCCAACCCGTCGTCGTGATTTGTTGAAACATTTTGGTGGATTGCAGGAGCTGTCTCGTGCCAGCATCGAAGAGATCGCCAAAGCACCCGGAATCAGTAAAAAGCTCGCAGAGTTGATTTATGCAAATCTGCACAGCGAGTAGAATGCCACCTCACCTCGTAGCCAGTTGTGCCGATGAATATCCCTAATCTGATTACCGTTCTACGCGTCCTGCTCATCCCGATCTTTATTTTGCTGTTCTACCTGCCTTACCAGTGGAGCTATATGGCCTCCGCGTCGGTGTTCGCATTTGCCGCCGCGACGGACTGGCTGGACGGGTATCTGGCCCGCCGTCTGGAGCAAAGCACACCGTTCGGGGCGTTTCTCGATCCCGTGGCCGACAAGCTGATGGTTGCTGTCGCGCTGGTGCTGCTGGTGCAAGAGCATGGCAACCTGTGGCTCACGCTGCCAGCAGCCGTGATCATCGGTCGTGAAATTGTCGTTTCGGCATTGCGCGAGTGGATGGCTGAACTCGGCGCCCGCGCTCATGTGGCGGTGTCGAACCTGGGCAAATGGAAAACCGCCGCGCAAATGCTCGCGCTGGTGATCCTGCTGGCCAATCCATCGGATTTCACCTTCTGGGTGCTGGTGGGTTACGCGCTGTTGCTGATATCTGCCGGCCTGACTTTGTGGTCGATGGTCCAGTACCTGCGGGCTGCCTGGCCACATCTGAAGACCGAGGTTGAAAAGAAATAAAACTTTTTTGAATCAAGGGGTTGACGGGGCTTCTGGATTCTATAGAATGCGCCACACCAAGACGCGGGAATAGCTCAGTTGGTAGAGCACGACCTTGCCAAGGTCGGGGTCGCGAGTTCGAGTCTCGTTTCCCGCTCCAAGTTTGTACACATTTGATGTTGCGCTACACGACACCAAATGTTTTGAGGCCGAGTAGCAAAATGGTTATGCAGTGGATTGCAAATCCACCTACGCCGGTTCGATTCCGACCTCGGCCTCCACTATTAAAAAACCCGTAACTCAGTGAGTTACGGGTTTTTTTTTGGCTTCGGGAAAGTGCGGTGGTTGAGCGTATCAGCCTTCCACGCCGCTTTTATGGCCCACCGTCCCCATGGGCAAGACCGGCGGTTGGCTGGGCAGCTTCCTTCTGTCGATTAACATGACCCGCAGCCAATGGGTCATTGGAAGCTCCACCAGGCGGTAAATACCGATTGCCACGATGCAGCACAGAGCGATACTTACGGGCGTCATCAGGTAGGCGAGGGCGCCAGGCTCGTCGAAAACATGGAATACCTTGTTGAAGACCTTCAGTACGTACGGGTGGAATAGATACAGGGAGTAACTGGCATCGCCGATCAATACCACCCACCCAGGCAAATTCAGCCCCGACAACCCGTGCACCAGTGTGAGAAATACAACTGCAGCCGGGATACCCCAGGCCAGCCCGCGTCCCAGCCAGTGGGTCAAGTCAACGGCAAAGGGCATGTACACCAGAGCAGCCAGGCCGATCAGGATGAGCACAGTGCGCGCGCCGTTAGTCGTGCCGTCGGCACGCCACGTGGCGGTGCGGGCGTAGAAAGCGTAGCAGCCCATGCCAAGGACGAACTCGGCGAGGATCTGCTGTGTGTAGAACTGGGCCACTAGCGCGTCAAACGCCACCAGGTGGCCCGCCACCACTAAGGCCAGAAGCAGGGCCGAGCAAATGAGCAGGCGATAACGGTGGCTGATGGCCATGGAAGTGGCGAACAAGGCATAAAAGAACATTTCGTAGTTCAGAGTCCAGCCCAAGTACAACAGCGGCTGAACGTACTCGCCTTTCTGGTACGGAATGAAGAAGAGCGATTTAAGCACCCCGACGCCATCGGCCGTAGTGTTGTCGAGCAAGCTCGGCAGCAACAAGGCAACTGCGAATACACCGAGGGTGCCGAGCCAATACAACGGAACGACACGGATAATTCTTTTAATAAAAAAGTGGTTGCCTGATTTAGCGGTGACCATGGCCATGATAAAACCGCTGATGACAAAAAAGATATCAACGCCCCAGTCGCCATTGCGAAACAACGGAATATGAAAAAACACCACGGCGAGTGCTGCGATAGCGCGCAGCATTTGAACGCTTTCGAGCTTGTCGGTTGGAGCCTGCAGCGAGGAATTCATGGCGAGACCCTGATCAGTGTGGCTCGGAAGGTGGCGTCGAATCAGAGGGGAAGGCGATATGGCTGGCGCAGTCTGATAATACAAATACGCTTGGCAGTAATACGTGCAAAGCAAACAATCGAAGAACCGAGCGTTAAACAGTTGCATAGCATCGAGTTGTCATAGACAACACGCCAACATGGCGGCTAATGATAGTTGCCATCCTCGAGATGACGACTTAACCAAATCGCGCGGCGTGATAACACGTTAGCAGCGCTCTTTGAAAGAGCAAGGCGGTTTGTGGAGTTGTGACGAATGGACGATCGACTCAATAATGACGCCAGAAAATAATCTCAGTACTCAGTACATCAATAGTGAGTGGTAAGTGCTACACCGGTGTTTCGTAAACAGCCACTATGCAATTTAAGCCCATCCGGTGCTTTTCGGCGCAATCAGCCGGGGGTGGAGCACACGTTGGAACCGTTGCAGGTCTCCCTCGCCAGCGCGCGACTGCACCTGCTGCTCGAGTATTGCGCTGTAGATCCATGATTTGCCAAGAGATTTAACCAGCGAGATTGCAAGATTTAGTCTCGAAAAAGAGGCTTGTGAACTTGCTTCACGCGGTCGGGATGTATATATTCCCACCTCTGCTGCACAAGCGTCGGATCTGCCAGGAGTGACTGGTGAAATTCAGGCTGCTTGACCGCGCTACCGCCCGAATGGCGAAACTGGTAGACGCATGGGACTTAAAATCCCCCGCTCGTAAGGGCGTGCCGGTTCGATTCCGGCTTCGGGCACCATATATATCAAGGGCTTGCATGAGATACTTCATGCAGGCCCTTTTTGTTGCGCCTCCATAAACACCTCGCCTTTCGCGTGAGGGTCGATGATCCAGGCCGGGCGAGGCGCAGCTGCTACTTGGCTTTCCAGCTGCCACCGCCGCTCTTGCAGTCGATTTTAGATTGCCGCAAATTCTCGGCTCCGTAATAGAACGGGGCTACCACGACACCTGGGCTCAGGCAGGCGAGCAAAAGCAGGAGTTTTCTGTTACTCGGGATTGCCTCTGCGAAGCGTCCCAAAGCCAATTCGGGGGCATATGGAATTTGAAAAGCGCCTAACGGGCTCGTTCCATTGGATTGGGCGCCCACTGAATCCCAGGCAAAAAAATGACCCGCATGCGGGCGGGCCAAGGGGATTCATCAAAGGAGTGAATTCACTGTAGGGCACTCGATGTGAAAGAGGCGTGAAAAAACTGGCGCAAGACTCAGCGGTTAAACAGAGGTCAACCAAAATCGGGTAAGGACGCACACGGTGACGTCGCCGTTAATGCGTCCTGAATCAGAACAGCGCTTTCATCGGGGCGTCCAGTGCTTACTACCTGAAGCGCGGCAACGGCCTGTCAACCGGTCGCAGTGAGGACAGGGTGTTGCGGATCAGCGGCGTGTCTTTTTCAATGTCATTGAGCCGATCGCGGATTCGCAGGGCAGTTGGGTGCCCGCCTTGATGATCAACCCAGTCGGCAATTTCCTTGCACGCAGCCGCCAGTCGCGCCTGGCGTGAATCAAGCAGGGTAAGCAGGGTGGTGATGGACTCTTTTTCGGACATGACACACCTCCGTTCAAGAAACCTGGTAAATGGCAGCAAACAACCCGCAAGGTGCGAGCAGTCTGTCGATGGGTACGCCGCTCCGTCAGCGCTTCAAGTATAGACCCGTACTTCAGCCCTGTCGGACCGTCACACGGGACCTGTCGTTGAGACGCTGACATTCACGGCGCGCGTCTTCTTCCAGATCGAATCCGTCGCCGATGAAGCCGCGGGTGCGAGTGTCCGTCACCCTGTACCAGACCGAGGCATCGGGTGGCGCATGGCTGACTTCACCGGCTCGGCGTCCGTGGATGATGATCTTGTTGCACCGCTTGACGACGAATATGTCTTCCATGGCTCCACCGCGCAGATTCTTGTTCACATCAACTATAGAAGCCATTTGCAATCGTGCAAAAAATCCGCGGGGCCAAAGCTCTACGAGTCCGGCATATTCGGGGCCAGCAACCAGCCCTGCGGGTGCCATTTGAGGAGGTGGGTCGGCGCCAGCGCGGCGAGGAAATGTGCGTCATGGGAGGCTGCGACAATCGCGCCGGGAAAATTCTGCAGGGCTGTCTCAAAAGCTTCCACGGACTCAAGGTCAAGGTGGTTGGTAGGCTCATCGAGCAGTAGTAACTGCGCAGGCGTCTTGCCCCAGCACGCGATGGCGATGGCGGCCTTCAGGCGCTCGCCGCCGCTCAGCGAACAACTGGGTCGCGTGACTCGGTCGGCGTTCAGGTGTAAGTGCGCCAGGTGGTTACGCAGCCTGTCTTCTGGTATCGGGGTATCGAGCGCATGCAGTTGTTCCAGCACGCAGCGCTGGTCATCGAGTAGTGCCAGGTGCTGATCGAGCAAGGCGCTCGGGACGTGGGTCAGGCACTGACCGCTACGCGGGGCGATGTGCCCGGCCAGCGTGCGCAACAGGGTGGTTTTACCGCAACCGTTGGGCCCGCTGACTGCGATGCGTACCGGGCCTGCGATGGCCAAGGTCAGGCCGGCGGCCGTTCCTGCAGCGGCGTGGCCCATGTCCTCCACTGCGTATTGGGCAGTTCCGGCGTGGTTCAGGTGCACATCGACCAGTGTCAGTACCTGACGACCGGCCGGCACCCGGCTGCCGGGCAAGTTGACCAGGACACTTTCCTGGACCACAACGTTGGCGCTGGCATCGCGCACCCTGGCCGCCAGGCCGTCTTTGCGCGCTTGATGCCCCTGGCGAACCGGACCCATGGCATCCCTGGCCGCGCTCTTGATTTTTCCCCGCTCGAAGCCCGAGACGTTGGCGATGTCCGCTTTTCTTCGGGTGGCGGCAGCATGTCGCTGCACAGTGTCATGCTCGCGCTGCAGGCGGCTGGTCTCGCGTTTGCGCTCGGCGCGGGCCTGATCGAGCTCTGCGCGTGCCGCGGCTTGTTCAATCTCTCGCTGCGCCTGAAACTCGCGATAATTACCGCCAAAGAGCCTGGCGCCGAGTGGGCTGATTTCGACGATTCGGGCAAAACCGCTCAGCAGGTGTCGATCATGGCTGACCACGATCAGGCCACCGCGCCACTGTGCAAACTGATTTGTCAGCCAACCGCGCCCCTGATCGTCCAGGTGGTTGGTGGGCTCATCCAGGACGATCAGCTGTGCCTCACCCAGAAACGCACCGATCAGAGCGACCCGCGCTCGTTGACCCCCGCTCAAGGTGTGCGTGGGCGTATCCGGGTTGACGTGGCAAAGCCCCGCCTCGTCGAGTTGCCTGCGCAGGCGGGCAGCCAGGTCCCAGCGCCCGGCCAGGGCTTGCAGGTCCGCCTCGTCGAAGTGCCCAAGCTCGACTCTGGCCAACGCTTGCAACACTTCACGAGTACCGGTGGCATCGGCGACGGTGTGTCCCGGTGCATCGGTAAACGATTGCGCCACATAGGCCACCTGACCCTGGACCGTCAGGGTGCCCGAGCAGGGTTGCAGCTGTCCGGCAATCAGGCGCGCCAGCACGCTCTTGCCACTGCCGTTGCGACCGACGATGGCCGTGTGGACGTGATCAAAGCTTAAATTGAGGTCGTGAAAAACTGTCTCGCCATCGGCGAATTGAAAGCCCAGTTGGTTCAGGGAAACGAGTGCAGGCAGACGCGTGACGTGAGTCATCGGCACCTCCGGAAAATGTCGAGAAGATCAACAAGCGCCGTGGGCGGCTTGTCGCGAACACATTTCTGGACGGCTTAGTTATTCACGTCAAAGGTCAACCTGAGAGAGCGGAGGTGGCTAGCCTACTCGCCCTTCGAGGGTTATCGCAAGTCGCCATTCTGCGTGGCTTCGACCATTTTCTCCAGGAACATGGCCAATCCGACTTCCTCGGCTCGCAGCCCCTTGCGGGTTCTGGGCCTCGGCAGCTCAGCCAGGGCGCCGAGGAGAAAATGCTCCAGTACCGCCGGATGGATGTAGCACTTACGGCACACCGCCGGGGTATTGCCCAGTTGTTTGGCGACATTTTTCACCATTTCAACCACGTGGCGCTTGGCGTCCGATTCCGGCTCCCAGTGCAATTCGCGCAACACCGACAACGCCAGCGCGCTGCCTGCCCAGGTGCGGTAATCCTTGGCGGTGAAGTCGGCGCCGGTGAGCGTTTGCAGGTAGGCGTTGACGTCTGAAGAACTCACCGTGTGGCGCTCACCGTTTTCGTCCAGATACTGGAACAGGTTCTGTCCGGGTATCTCCAGGCAGCGCTTGATGATTCGCGCCAGGCGCCGGTCCTTGACGGTGATCTGATGCTCTACGCCGCTCTTGCCGCGGAACTGGAACAGGATCGCACTGCCATTGACTTCAACATGGCGGCTGCGCAGGGTCGTCAGGCCGTAGGAGCGGTTGTCCCGGGCGTACTGGGTGTTACCGACGCGGATCAGTGTCGCGTCAAGCAAGGTTATTACGGTGGCCATGACCTTGTCGCGGCTGAAGCCGGGAGCCTCCAGCAGTGCTTCAAGTTGCTTGCGTAACTTGGGCAAAGCCAGGCCGAAATCTCTCAGGCGTGAGTATTTGTCGGCGTCGCGTACTTCGCGCCAGCGCGCATGATAACGATACTGCTTGCGACCCCGTGCATCACGTCCGGTCGCCTGCAGATGGCCGCGTGGATCGGCGCAGATCCACACGTCAGTGTAGGCCGGCGGCACCGCGAGGGCATTGATGCGTTTGACCTCGTCCGGATCGGTGATGCGCTGGCCGGTCGAGTCGAAGTAGCAGAACTTGCCGCGTAGTTTCCTGCGGGTGATTCCAGGTTGCGTGTCATCGACATAGTGCAGGTCGGGAGGCAACGCAACGGGCAGATCGGTATCGGGCATGGCGGTAGTCCTGGCTTGCAATCAATTGGCCGTTACAGCGATTGACCGCACGCAATCGCAGTGGTGCCGGCGAATTTAAGCCAGCACCGCCACCGCCTTGATCTGCGCCCACAATTGCTGGCCGGGGTACACACCCAACTGGTCCCGGGAGTAACGAGTGATGCGCGCCAGCAGCGGCGTGCCACCGGCTTCCAGGCGTATCAAAACGTGAGCGGCATTGTCTGCGGGCATTTCACTGATTACCGTGACGGGCAGGCGATTGAGAATGCTGCTGTGCTCGGCGGCGTTCAGGCTCAGGCTGACATCCCGCGCCTGCACCTTGCACCGCAGCGCCTGGCCCAGGGTCATTGGCGAGTGCGCCACGCGAATGTTCATGTCGCTGGCGGGCAGTTGCAGCGTCAGCAACTGGTAGTGGGCATCGTAGGCGCTGACCTGGCCCTCGATCACCACGCCAGCGTCGTCACCGAGTGCAAGCGGCAGGTCGAGACGCGCCAGGGTGGCGCCGATCGGGCCGCTGGCCAGGGCCTTGCCATCGCTTAGCAGAACAATATGATCGGCCAGGCGCGCCACTTCATCCTGTGAGTGGCTGACGTACAGCACGGGGATTTCCAGTTCGTCGTGCAAGCGCTGCAGGTACGGCAGGATCTCGTTCTTGCGCTGACTGTCGAGCGCCGCCAGCGGCTCGTCCATCAACAGCAGCCGGGGACTGGTGAGCAATGCGCGGGCTATGCCGATGCGCTGGCGCTCACCGCCCGACAGGTTGTGCGGATGACGATCGAGCAGATGGCCAATGCCCAGCAGATCGGTGGCGTGCGTCATATCAACCCGCCGCTGGGAGGCGGGAATGCGCTTGAGGCCGAACTGCAGATTGGCCAGCACCGACAGATGCGGAAACAGGCTCGCTTCCTGGAATACGTAGCCCAGGGCGCGCTTGTGTGCTGGCACGAAAATCCTCTTCGCGCTGTCTTGCCAGACTTCATCATTGACCTGGATAAAAGCCTGACCAGCCTTCTCCAGCCCGGCGATGCACCGCAGGCAGGTGGTCTTCCCGGAGCCGGAATGCCCGTACAGCGCCGTCACGCCACGGCCGGGCAATTGCAGGTCGACGTCCAGGGCAAACCCCGGATAGTCCAGTTTCAAGCGCATATCAATCATCGATCAGCTCCAGCCCGCACGGGTCTTGCGGCTGGAGTAGAGCGCCAGCAACACGGCAAACGAAAAGACCAGCATCGCCCCGGCCAGCCAATGGGCCTGGGCGTATTCCATGGCTTCGACATGGTCGTAGATTTGTACCGAGACCACCCGGGTTTTGTCCGGAATGTTGCCGCCGATCATCAGTACGACTCCGAACTCGCCGACCGTATGGGCAAAGCCCAGAATGGCTGCCGTGATGAAACCGGGACGTGCCAGGGGCAGGATCACGCTGAAAAAAGTGTCCCAGGGATTGGCCCGCAGCGTCGCGGCCACTTCCAGTGGCCGCGTACCGATAGCGGCAAAAGCATTGTGCAGGGGTTGCACCACGAATGGCATGGAATAGAGCACCGAGCCAATCACCAGGCCGGCAAAACTGAAGGTCAGGGTGCCGAGCCCGAGTGATTGGGTGAGCTGGCCGACAACGCCGTGGGGACCTAGCGCGATCAACAGGTAAAAACCAATCACCGTAGGGGGCAAGACCAGGGGCAGGGCGACGATCGCCCCGACCGGACCGCGTAGCCAGGAGGTGGTACGCGACAGCCACAACGCGATCGGAGTGCCGATCACCAACAGGATGACCGTCGTCAGCGACGCCAGTTTCAGGGTCAGCCAGATGGCAGCAAAATCGGCACTGGTCAGGCTCATTTAAAGTTGATAACCGTAGGATTTGATAACGGCAGCGGCTTTGGGCCCCTTGAGGTAGTCAACCAGCGCCTTGGCGGCTGGATTGTCCTTGCCCTTGTTGAGGATCACCGCGTCCTGCTTGATCGGGTCGTGCATGTCGCCCGGAACGATCCAGGCCGAGCCGCCGGACACTTTGCCGTCTTTGTAAACCTGCGACAAGGCGACGAAACCGAGCTCGGCGTTGCCGGTGGACACAAACTGGTAAGCCTGGGTGATGTTTTGGCCTTCGACGATCTTGGCTTTGACTTGATCGGTCAGGCCCAGCCTGGCCAGCACTTGGGTAGCTGCCAGCCCGTACGGCGCAGCTTTCGGGTTAGCGATGGCCAGATGCTGATACTGGTTATCGCTAAGGACCTTGCCCTGGTTGTCGACGTATCCGTCCTTGGCCGACCATAGCGCCAGGGTGCCAATGGCGTAAGTGAAACGTGAGCCCTTGACGGTATCGCCTTCGTTTTCAAGTTTCTGCGGCGTGCTGTCATCGGCTGACAGGAACACTTCGAAGGGCGCGCCATTCTTTATCTGGGCGTAGAACTGGCCGGTGGCACCGTAGGCAGCTATCAGCTTGTGACCGGTGTCTTTCTCGAAATCGGCAGCGATCGCCTGGAGGGGGGCGGTGAAATTGGCCGCGACCGCGACCTGGACTTCTTCGGCCTGGGCCGATCCAACCGTGCAGACAGCCACCAGGCTCATAAGGGCAGCAGGGGCAAAACGTGAGGCGCGAGGGGTCATGAACGGCTCCGTGACGGGCAGGTACAGCAGTGGGGACTAAACGCTATGTAGGGAAATATATAGCGAAAAACCCGCAAACGGAACTCGATTGTATACATGTTGCCCAGATCGACCCCGGTAGGAGCTGCCGCAGGCTGCGATCTTTTGATCTTGATCTTGATCTCTAAACCACGAGGATCAAAAGATCGCAGCCTGCGGCAGCTCCTACAGGGATGGCGGCGGCTTGAGGTCTAGTGGATCAGTTTCGCCAACCCTTCCTCTGCCAGTTTGCGGGTCAGCTCTGCCGTGCTCAGCTCCTTCCCGAGGGGAAACGCCTGACCTGCCCAGAGGTTGCTGAAGTCGGCTTCTCCCTTGGCGCGCAATGGCATCAACGCACCCCCGGCGAGCGGAAAGGCCGGGGCCTTGTCACTCATAGGCCCCAGCTCGCGCATCACTCGATTGAGAATGCCCCGTGCCGGGCGGCCGGTGAAAAGATTGGTCACGGCCGTGTCACTTTCCCTGGCGGTGCGCAATGCCTTGTGGTGAGAGGCGCTGACCTTGGCTTCCGGGGTGAACAGGTAGGCGGTACCGACCTGCACCGCGCTCGCTCCCAGCATGAACGCCGCCGCCACGCCACGGGCGTCACTGATGCCGCCTGCGGCGATCACCGGGATTTTCACGGCATCAACAATCTGCGGCACCAGGGCGAATGTACCCACCTGGCTACTCAGGTCGTCGCTGAGGAACATGCCGCGATGACCACCCGCTTCATTGCCCATGGCAATGATCGCGTCGCAACCGTTCTGCTCCAGCCAGATCGCTTCTTCGACCGTAGTAGCGGACGACAGCACTTTTGCGCCGGTCGCCTTGACGCGGTCGAGCAGTGACTTTTCCGGCAGGCCAAAATGAAAGCTCACCACTTGCGGGCGCAGTTCTTCAATGACTTCGCATGTCGCGCTATCAAACGGCGCGCGATTGGACACCGGCGTCGGCGCATCGAAGTCCACGCCCAGTTCGCGGTAATAAGGCTCCAGCAGATTCTTCCAGTCCCGGGCGCCTTGTTCGTTGGCCACGGGTGGTTGATGGCAGAAAAAATTCACGTTGATCGGGCGCTGGGTCTGCGCGCGAATGGCCTTCAGTTCTTCGCGCAGTTGGTCGGTGCTCAACAGGGCTGCGGGCATGGACCCCAGGCCTCCGGCGTTGCTCGCCGCGATCACCATGGCCGCACCCGTCGCGCCAGCCATGGGCGCCTGGATGATCGGCAGCTCGATGCCAAGCAGGTCAAGGATGCGGGTATCTGGCCATTGACTCATTTTGCGGGCTCTCCGGCGGGTGGGCAGGGCAGGGACAGTCGGGGCGGATTTGTACCAGCAATCGCGGCGCCAAGGCCAGTGCTGGCGCAGCGCTCATTTCAAACAAGTCTCATGTCCAACAGCAGATTCGGGGCGTGCTTCGCGCTCGAGCAACTCTCGCTTGCGCTCCACGCCCCACCGATACCCCGACAGGTCGCCGTCACTGCGCACCACGCGATGACAAGGAATCGCCACTGCCAGATGATTTGCGCCACACGCCTGCGCTACCGCCCGGAAGGCTTTCGGGGCGCCGATCTGCCGGGCAATTTCAGCATAGCTGGCGGTGCTACCCGGCGGAATATCCCGCAGCGCCTGCCATACCCGCTCCTGAAACGCCGTGCCGCGCACATCCAGGGGCAAATCCAGGCCCAGGGCCGGGGCTTCGATGAAGCCGACGACCTTGGCAATCAACTGCTCGAACGCATGGTCAGCCCCCAGCAGGTTGGCCTGCCGAAATCGATCCTGCAGATCGCACACCAACTGATGCGGGTCGTCCCCCAGCAGGATCGCGCACACCCCGCGCTCGCTTTGCGCCACCAGGATCGCGCCGAGTGAGCACTGGCCCACGGCAAAAAAAATGTCGTTGTTCTGGCCGGCGGCACGGTAATCGGTTGGTTTCATGCCCAGTACACTATCCGCCGCTGCGTAGAAGCGGCTATTGGAGTTAAATCCGGCGTCGTAGAGCGCCTCAGTGACCGAGCCGCCATCGGCCAGGCGCTGGCGCACCTTGCGGGCACGATGGGCGGCGGCATAACCCTTGGGGGTCAGGCCAGTGATCGCCTTGAACACACGATGGAAGTGAAAGCTGCTTATGCCTGCAGCCGAGGCGAGGTCAATGAGCACCGGCACTTGCTCGGCGGTTTCTATCTGGCGGCACGCCGCTGCTACAGTCGCGGCATGCTGCGCGGCGAGATCACTTTGATCCTTCGCCGCCCTTTTGCTTGGGCGATATCCTGCGGCCTGGGCTTGCTCGGCAGTATCGAAGAACTGCACATTCTGCGATTTGGGCAAGCGCGCCAGGCTACTGGGGCGACAATAGACGCCAGTGGTTTTCACCGCGTAGACGAATTGTCCATCTGCGCGCGGATCGCGCGCAACCACGGCAGCCCAGCGGGGGTCATCCTCGATGGGGCCAGTTGTCGAAGGAGTGGTCATGACTTCACCTGCATGGAAGGGTTTGATCCAGCTTAGGAGGTTGCGTCCTACGCAACACTCCGCGGCTTGCGATTGAACTCGAAAGGCTCACCGCGCCGCCCGGAAGGTGAAGTTGATGCGCTGCTCCCCCAACCGTGGATGCTGACCGTCCTTGATAGGCAATACCCCGTGATAGCGCAAGCGATCGACACCGCCCCATACCACCACATCGCCATGAAACAGCGACACCCTCTGGCATTTGTCACCGCGTTCGAATCCACCAAACAGGAAGACCGCCGGCAACCCGAGGGATACCGAGACGATTGGCGCTGCCATGGACGTCTCGTCCTTGTCCTGGTGCAATGACATTTTCGCGCCGGGGGGATACCGGTTGATCAGGCAGGAGTCGGGGACAAAGCCTGCAAACCCAGCTTCCAGGGCGGCTGCCTGGGCCAGGTGAAGAAACACCTCGGGCATTGGCGGCCAGGGCTTGCCGCTCGCTGGATCCTGGCGGCTGTAGTGATAGCCACTGCGGTCGGTGGTCCAGCCCCAGGTACCGCAGCTGCTCAGCGCGGCCGACATGGTGAAGCCCCCTGGGGTGACCATCTGCCGAAAAGGCGCGGCCGCGAGGACATCATCCAGCTCCGGCAGCAAGCGTTCAAGCCAGGGCAGGACGAAACCCCGCAGCACCCAGGATTGTTCGGCAATTTGCTCGCGCTTTGGCTGTTGCTCAGGTTCGTGGTCGGCGAACAGGTCCAGGGTGACAGAGCTCATAGGTGGTCACTCATCGAGACGATGATCAGCGATTCGGGAGATGCCGGCGTTACAGCGCCTTGCTCACGCTGATCTCGCTGATGACATCTTCGCCCTGGCCGTGAATCACGTCCAGCGCGGCCTTGGCTTCTTCGGCAGTGCCGTTTTCAAGCTGGGCGAACTCGAACCGGCGTTCGCCGTTGAGCTTGTATTTAATGACGTACTTGGTCGTCTGGGCCACGGTCATACCTGCAAGTCGGGAGGTGGAAATGCCACTCAGCTCAGTTTCGAGCTGGAGCGGCGGATGATCTTGATCGAGTGCGTGAGGGTCGGCTTGCGGGTCACGCTGATCGCCCGGTTGGTCACCGTGTCGATTGTGATGTTCCAGAAACCGGTGCTCGGTGCGGTGATGCGCGCCGGGAAAGTGTCGAACGCGCCGCCGTGGTACGTGTGGCGACCACCATTCTTGAAGCTGCGGAAGTTGGCGTCGTTCATCAAGCGGATGTTGCAGGTTTGCGAGCATTGAATGACGACGATGTCGTCTTCATTCAGGTGCTCGCGCTGGTGGATAAATTTCATGAGGCGCCTCCAGAAGGGCTTTTTCTACAAAATCAAAACGATAGCTGGGCAATTGGCGCAGTTTATCAGCCCGAACAGGTTATTATCCGGTCGCCTTGGTCCACTTTGGCAATAAATGCAGAATTTTGGACATCAATCAGCGATTAACGCAGGCAGCCTCGGAGAAAAACAGCATTTGTGCTGTCGGAGGGTCTTTATCGGAGGTTTTATATGAAGTGGGGTGTAGGGTTACTGCCGTTGGCGTTGGTGATCAGTGGTTGCGCAAGTGTTTCGGAGATCAATGAAACGCTGCCGACCATGAGCGTGATCTCCGGCAAGAAACCCCATGAATATGCGCAGTGCCTGACCGAAAAGCTTGCCAGCAGCCGTGGCGCCTTGCAGGTTGAGCCGCACAAGGATGGCGTGCGGGTTATCGTACCGCAGAAGTTTTCCTCGGGGCCGGCCGCCGTATTTGATATCGAGGACCGTTCCAGTGGCAGCAGCATCAAGCTGCACGAGCGCATTTCCAATGTGCCGTTGCGTCCCAAGGATGTGCGTAACGCTGCAACTGCCTGCATTTCCGGCTGATAGAATACCGCCGGTCAGCACTGATGCCGCCTCAGCGACGCTTTGGCGGCATTGTCATTTCTGGAGTCGAGCATGAAGCGAGAGCAAGTACGGGAACGTCACGCCGAAGGGAGTATTTCGGCCACCCATGTGATTCAGAATCCGGCGAACTCGGGAGAGTGGATCGTTTTTTTCAAGAAGAGCGCCGGGCGCAGTTACTTTCTGGTGGATGATAACGACGAAGTCGAGTCCTTCAGCCGTCTCGACGATCTGATCGAGACCGTTCGCGGCCTCGGGATCAAATTTGCGGAAATCCACATGTAGGGCAGGGTGCCTTACTTGCAGACCACCACCACACTGCGGTTTTTGAAGTTGCCGACGTCCACCCCAAGGGTCTTGTCGCTTTCCTTCAACGAAGGAGTGCCGTCGGTGCCGACGATCCGGTAGCCGGTGCCGGCGCAGGAGGCATCGGCTTTTTCATAGCAGGTGGCCCAGGAATTGGCCTCTCCGGAACAGTCGATGGCCAGGCCTTGTTCCCCGTTATTGAGGTAGGTGGTTTCAGAAGTGGCACAGCCGCTCAGGGCCAATACTGCAATCAGTGGCAAAAATTTATTCATGTCGTTGTCGTCGTCAGGATGATGGGGCTAAGCCTGTGACAGCGCTGGCATCAAAAGGTTATAGCCAAAGGCCACTTATTGCCGTCTTATCTAAAACAGGCGTCGCAAAAAAGCCCTGCGCGAGTCAGGGCTTGGGTGCGGCAGCTACTGATCAGCGTTTGTCTTTGCCACGTCGGCCAGTACTGGCGTGTTCCAGCTCCAGTACCGATGCTACCTCGATTGCCATTGCCTCGGTCGGAAAGGCCCCGGCGCCGACATCTTCACCGTTGGCACCCGCCACTCGCCATTCGCCAGGCTTGACTTGCTTGATCTGGTAACCGTTGACTATTTTTGCTTCCGACATGTATCTGCCTCGTTGGCTGGTTCAATTGGGCAATGATAACGCCAAATGCACTCACCGGGTGCTGATGGGCGTATGGTGGTGCGATTGCGCGCCGATTTTCCCCTCGGCGCACAGCGTCCAGCTTTTCTGCTATCTATTAGGAGGCGAACTGTTCTGGGGAACTATCCGACAGAATATTTCTCTATGATGGCATCGGTTAGCCAGTGCGGGGCATTGTAAGGTGCCCGCCGCCTGATTAGACTGCGCCGAAACTCGTACACACAGCCCTTACAAGGACTTTTATGATCAAGAAATGCTTGTTCCCAGCAGCCGGTTACGGTACTCGCTTCCTGCCAGCGACTAAAGCCATGCCCAAGGAAATGCTGCCGGTGGTAAACAAGCCACTGATCCAGTACGGCGTTGAAGAAGCCCTGGACGCTGGGTTGACCGAAATCTCCATCGTGACCGGTCGCGGCAAACGCGCGTTGGAAGACCACTTTGACATCAGCTACGAGCTGGAAAACCAGATCAAGGGCACCGACAAGGAAAAATACCTGGTCGGCATCCGCAAGTTGCTCGACAACTGCTCGTTCTCCTACACCCGCCAGACCGAAATGAAAGGCCTGGGCCACGCCATTCTGACCGGCCGTCCGCTGATCGGTGACGAACCCTTCGCCGTGGTACTGGCGGATGACTTGTGCGTGAACCTTGAAGGCGACGGCGTACTGACCCAGATGGTCAAGCTGTACAAGCAGTTCCGCTGCTCGATCGTGGCCATCCAGGAAGTTGATCCGCAAGAGACTCACAAATACGGCGTGATCGCCGGTGAGATGATCCGCGACGACATCTACCGCGTTCACAGCATGGTTGAAAAGCCAAAACCTGAAGATGCGCCGTCGAACCTTGCGATCATCGGTCGCTACATCCTGACTCCGGACATCTTCGATCTGATCGAACAAACCGAGCCAGGCAAGGGTGGTGAAATCCAGATCACCGACGCCCTGATGAAACAGGCACAAAACGGCTGCGTGATGGCCTACAAGTTCAAAGGCAAGCGTTTCGACTGCGGCGGTGCCGAAGGCTACATCGACGCAACCAACTTCTGCTTCGAGAACTTCTACAAGACTGGCAAGGCTTACTGATAGCCAGGCCTGCTTGTAATGAAAGCCACCTTCGGGTGGCTTTTTCTTTTTCAGCCCCCAAATAAAAGCCCAGTACTTGCCCAGCATGCGTGTGCAGGTATGCTGTTGACCTGCCGAGGAGATTGAAGATGGCCTACGATTTTGACCTTTATGTGATTGGCGCCGGTTCCGGTGGCGTACGGGCTGCGCGTTTCGCTGCCGGCTTTGGGGCCAGGGTGGCTGTGGCCGAGAGCCGTTATCTGGGGGGTACCTGTGTGAACGTCGGCTGCGTGCCGAAAAAGCTGCTGGTCTACGGCGCGCATTTTGCCGAGGACTTCGAGCAGTCGTCCGGTTTCGGCTGGACACTTGGGGAGGCGAAATTTGATTGGGCGACCCTGATTGCCAACAAGGACCGCGAGATCAATCGCCTCAACGGCATCTACCGTAACCTGCTGGTCAACAGCGGTGTGACCTTGCACGAGGGCCATGCCAAGATCGTTGATCCGCATACGGTCGAGATCAACGGCGAGCGCCACACCGCGGAGAACATCCTGATCGCTACCGGCGGCTGGCCGCAGGTCCCGGAAATCCCGGGGCACGAGCATGCCATCAGCTCCAACCAGGCATTCTTCCTGAAAGAGCTGCCAAAGCGCGTGCTGGTAGTCGGTGGCGGCTACATTGCCGTCGAGTTTGCCGGGATCTTCCACGGGCTGGGCGCCGACACCACCTTGCTGTATCGCGGTGACCTGTTCCTGCGTGGCTTCGACGGCGCGGTGCGCAAGCATTTGCAGGAAGAGCTGACCAAGCGCGGTATGGACCTGCAGTTCAACGCCGACATCGAGCGCATCGACAAGCAGGCCGATGGCAGTCTCAAGGCCACCCTCAAGGACGGTCGTGAGCTGGAAGCCGATTGCATTTTCTACGCCACGGGCCGCCGGCCGATGCTGGATAACCTTGGGCTGGAAAACACGGGCGTCAAGCTCGACCAGAAAGGCTTCGTCGAAGTTGACGAGCAATACCAGACCGCCGAGCCGTCGATCCTGGCGCTGGGTGATGTCATCGGTCGGGTCCAGCTGACGCCTGTTGCGCTGGCTGAGGGCATGGCGGTAGCGCGACGCCTGTTCAAGCCCGAGCAATACCGTCCGGTGGATTACAAAATGATCCCGACCGCGGTGTTCAGTTTGCCGAACATCGGTACTGTCGGCTTGACCGAGGAAGAGGCGCGGGACGCCGGGCATGAAGTGGTGATCTACGAAAGCCGTTTCCGCCCGATGAAGCTGACCTTGACCGAGTGTCAGGAGCGCACCCTGATGAAACTGGTGGTCGACGCGAAGTCCGACAAGGTGCTGGGTTGTCACATGGTCGGGCCCGATGCCGGTGAAATCGTTCAAGGTCTGGCGGTCGCACTGAAGGCCGGTGCGACCAAGCGCGACTTCGACGAAACCATCGGCGTCCATCCGACGGCCGCCGAAGAATTCGTCACCATGCGTACGCCGGTCGATCGTTAATCGGCTGTTGCAGCGTCTGGGGCTGTCGCAATGGCAGCCGCCAGGCGCATGCTTTCATCAAGGCTCGCCCGGGTCTTTTGCAGTTCTGTTTCCAATCCCTTGTTGAGCTGCGACTGATCTTCAACGCTCTGTTTAAGCGACTGGCTTTCCAGCAAAGCTGCGCGCAGGCGTTCCTGGAGGAGGGTGCGCTCGCTGTCGATGCGGTTGACTTGCTCCAGCAACTGATCCTGGCGGTTATGCGTGTGCTTGAGCTGTTCCTGCATCAGGCTCAGCTCACGCAGCGTGCCACGGTTCTCCGTCAGCAGGCGTTCATTGTCCCGATGCAGCTGCGTGATTTCGTCCTGGCGTATCAAGGCGCTCTGCTGGGCCTGGCGCAGCTCCATCTGAATTTGTTGTACCTGCCCTTCATGGCGGCGCTGCTCCTGCTCACGCTGTTCCTTGACCGCGTTGCGATAGTGCTCCAGCGCGTCGCGGGCGTGCAGGTGCTTTTCTTCCAGAGAGCGAATCTGCTCATCCTTGTCCTGCAAGCGCAATTCGAAATCTGCCAGCGCCTGGTTGAGTCCCGCGTTGCGTGTCTGCTCGGTCTGCAATAACGCGAGCGTGTTCTGCAGAGTGTCCGATTCCTGGGTGAGGGCCAGGGTTTGCACTTCGTATTGCTGTTGCAGCTCGGTATTGGCTTCCATCGCTTGGGCCAGCTGTGCATCCAGCGCCTTTTTCTGCTGATCGAACTGCGTGCGAGCCTGGTCAATGGGCTCCTGCGCCTGCTCTTTAAGCCGTTGGGCGAGGCGGGCTACCAGCCCTGCGAGTTCGTCATCGATCGGTTCGCTGGTCGCATCTACAGGCTCGGCAGCGTCGTCGAGCTCCTTCAAATATCGGTGAATAGTAGTCTTTGAGCCGGTATTGCCCATTTCTATGCGTACAGCGTCAATGCTCGGGTGTTCGCCCCGGGCAAGGATTGCCAGGCGTGCCGTTTGAACCACTGCTTTGTTAATGCCGCCGCGAGCCATGAGCTCTCCTACGATTTCGTACTGTGGTACATACCACTAAAAATCAATTGTACCATGATTCGATAATCAGAGATAATTCTTGAATACTCACATGGGATATATTGGTATTATCCCGTGTGATAAGCTTTTTCAGTAGTAAGCCGCCCCAAATCCGTACACAAAGCCCTGTAGGAGCGAGCTCGCTCGCGAAAACCCCGCAAGCGCCGCTGGCTAACTAACCCCCGCCATCGTTGACGACCATCGCGAGCAAGCTCGCTCCTACAGAAGCAGGCTCCATGAGCGTATTTTCCAGAAGGCAGGTTCCATGAGCGGGTTTGATCGTTCAGAAGGCAGGTCGCATGAGCGAGCTTGATCGTTACCTTAATGCCGCCACCCGCGACAACACCCGGCGTAGCTACCGCGCCGCCATCGAGCACTTCGAAGTCAGCTGGGGCGGCTTCCTGCCCGCGACCGCCGACAGCGTCGCGCGTTATCTGGTGGCGCATGCGGGCGTACTTTCGATCAACACCTTGAAGCTGCGCTTGTCGGCGCTGGCGCAGTGGCACAGCAGCCAGGGGATTGCCGATCCCACCAAGGCGCCGGTGGTGCGCAAGGTGTTCAAGGGGATCCGCGCACTGCACCCGGCCCAGGAAAAGCAGGCCGAGCCGTTACAGCTGCAGCACCTGGAGCGGGTGATTGCCTGGCTTGAACGAGAGGCGCAGATCGCTCAGGCCGAACACGATCAACCGGGCTTGTTGCGCGCAAGGCGCGACACCGCGCTGATCCTCTTGGGATTCTGGCGAGGATTTCGCAGTGACGAGTTATGTCGCGTGCAGATCGAGCACGTCCAGGCCAGCGCCGGTGCCGGAATCAGCCTGTATTTGCCGCGCAGCAAGGGTGACCGTGACAACCTCGGCAAGACCTACCAGACGCCAGCGCTCCAGCGCTTGTGCCCGGTGCAGGCTTATATCGCCTGGATCAGCGCCGCCGCGTTGGTGCGGGGCCCGGTGTTCCGCGGTATCGACCGCTGGGGACATCTGAGCAAGGAGGGCTTGCACCCCAACAGCGTGATTCCACTATTGCGCCAGGCGTTACAACGCGCAGGCATCGCCGCCGAGCACTACACCAGCCATTCCCTGCGCCGGGGTTTTGCCACCTGGGCGCATCAGAGCGGCTGGGATCTGAAATCGCTGATGAGTTACGTCGGCTGGAAAGACGTGAAATCGGCGATGCGTTACGTCGAGGCCAGTCCGTTTCCCGGCATGACCCGCCTGGTCGAAAAGCCACTGGCGCCCTAGATTCCGTTTTCTTCTATTAATACTGTCGGCTAATAGCGAAAACCAATCAGTAGCATGAGCTTTGCCAATGAGCCATCGAGGGATTGGATAGGTAGGATTCATCTCATCAACTTTTCAACCCCTGACGGAGAGTCATCGATGCCTATCATCAACAGCCAAGTTAAACCGTTCAAAGCTGACGCCTTCAAAAATGGCGACTTCGTAAAAGTCTCGGACGCTGACCTGAAAGGCAAATGGTCGGTCGTATTCTTCTACCCGGCGGACTTCACCTTCGTTTGCCCAACCGAGCTGGAAGACCTGGCCGACAACTACGAAGCGTTCCAGAAGCTGGGCGTTGAAATCTACAGCGTTTCCACCGACACCCACTTTGCCCACGCTGCCTGGCACAACACTTCGCCAGCCATCGGCAAGATCCAGTACACCATGATCGGCGACCCGACCCACGCCATCTCCCGCAACTTCGACGTGCTGATCGAAGACGCTGGCCTGGCTGACCGTGGCACCTTCGTGATCAACCCTGAAGGCCAGATCAAGATCGTTGAACTGAACGATGGCGGCGTTGGCCGCGACGCTTCCGAGCTGCTGCGCAAAATCAAGGCTGCTCAGTACGTTGCTGCTCACCCAGGTCAGGTTTGCCCAGCCAAGTGGAAAGAAGGCGAGGCTACCCTGGCTCCGTCCCTGGACCTGGTCGGCAAGATCTAAGACTGTGAAAGCACTATCAGGGCGGGTTTCCGCACCTCAGTAAGCTGCAACCGCCCACTAAAAACGCCCGGGCGAGATTCGCTCGGGCGTTTTTTTATGCCTGCTTTATATGAATCCGAAAAAAGGAAATCGCCCGTATGTTGGACGCCAATCTTAAAGCCCAGTTGAAGTCATACCTGGAACGGGTCACCCAGCCGATCGAGATCGTTGCTTCCCTCGACGACGGTGCGAAATCCCAGGAAATGCTCGCGTTACTGAAAGACGTTGCCAGTCTTTCCAACCAGATTACCTTGCTCGATAACGGTGACGATGCACGCAAACCATCGTTCTCGATCAATCGCCCAGGTGCGGATATCAGCTTGCGTTTTGCCGGCATCCCGATGGGCCACGAATTCACCTCGTTGGTGCTGGCCTTGCTGCAAGTTGGCGGTCACCCTTCGAAAGCCAGTGTGGAAGTGATCGAACAGATCCGTTCGCTCAAAGGCGAGTTCAGTTTCGAGACCTACTTCTCGCTGTCCTGCCAGAACTGCCCGGACGTGGTCCAGGCGCTGAACCTGATGGCGGTGCTGAACCCGAATATTCGCCACGTGGCGATCGACGGCGCGCTGTTCCAGGCTGAAGTCGATGACCGTCAGATCATGGCGGTGCCGAGCATCTACCTCAACGGGGTCAACTTCGGTCAGGGCCGCATGGGCCTGGAAGAGATCCTCGCCAAGATCGACACCAGCGGTATCGAGCGTCAAGCCGAGAAAATCAGCGGCAAGGAAGCCTTTGACGTACTGGTCGTCGGCGGTGGCCCGGCCGGTGCGTCGGCCGCGATCTACGCTGCCCGCAAAGGCATTCGTACCGGTGTGGCGGCGGAGCGCTTTGGTGGGCAGGTGCTGGACACCATGGCCATCGAAAACTTCATCTCCGTGCAGGAAACCGAAGGGCCCAAGCTGGCCGTGGCCTTGGAAGAGCACGTCAAGCAATACGACGTCGACATCATGAACCTGCAACGTGCCGACAAACTGGTGCCGGGCAAGGAGGGGGAGTTGCACCAGATCCACTTCGCCAGCGGCGCCACCTTGAAAGCCAGGACCGTGATCCTGGCGACCGGTGCGCGGTGGCGTGAAATGAACGTCCCTGGCGAACAGCAGTACCGCAACAAAGGCGTGGCGTACTGCCCACACTGCGACGGTCCGCTGTTCAAGGGCAAGCGCGTGGCGGTGATCGGCGGCGGCAACTCGGGCGTCGAAGCGGCCATTGACCTCGCCGGTATCGTGTCCCACGTGACCTTGCTGGAGTTCGACGTACAGTTGCGTGCCGATGCAGTCTTGCAGCGCAAGTTGCACAGCCTGCCGAACGTAACAGTGATCACCAGTGCGCAAACCACCGAGGTGACCGGCGACGGGCAAAAGGTCAATGGACTGCGTTACAAGGATCGCAAGTCAGATGAACTTCGCACCGTCGAGCTGGAAGGTATTTTCGTGCAGATCGGTTTGCTGCCCAACACCGACTGGCTCAAAGGCACCATCGAGTTGTCGCCTCGCGGCGAGATCGTCGTTGATGCTCGCGGTGAGACGTCGATGCCGGGCGTGTTCGCTGCCGGCGACGTGACCACTGTGCCGTACAAGCAGATCGTGATTGCGGTAGGCGAGGGCGCCAAGGCTTCCTTGAGTGCATTCGATCACCTGATCCGCACCTCGGCCCCGGCATAAAAGCCGAGGGCTGAAAACACAAAAACCCCATGAGCGATCATGGGGTTTTTGCGTTTTGCACGAGCCAAATGTGGTTTGGTTTACATTGGGGCTGGCTGGATGATTTCGACCCAGTAGGCATCCGGATCCTTGATGAAGGCCAGGCTCTTCATGCGGCCATCGGTCAGGCGCTTCTGGAAGTCGCAGCCCAGTGCTTCAAAGCGCTCGCAGGCGGCGACGATGTCCGGGACCGAGATGCAGATATGACCAAAACCCCGCGGGTCGGTGTTGCCATTGTGGTAGGCAAACGCCGGATCATTCTCCGTGCCGTGGTTATGGGTCAGTTCCAGGATGCCTGGAATCGACTTCATCCATTCGGTGCGCGCAGCAGCGTCAGCCGGGATCTGGTCTTTTTCCACCAGCGCCAGGAAGTACAGGCTGAATTCCGCTTCCGGAAAATCGCGTTTTTCCACCAGTGAGAAACCGAGGATTCGCGTGTAGAAATCCAGCGACTTGGTGATGTCCTTGACCCGCAGCATGGTGTGGTTGAAGACAAACTTCTGCGTGGCAGTGTCAGGTTGGGCAGTGACGCCGGGGAAGGTATTCAAATCGTGCAGGCTCATGGGCCCTCCGGTCAATAAATGGGCTAGCGAATGGCAGCAATGATACGCAAGGGATCCGACATCACCAAACCCAAAGCGTCCGCTATTGCCTGACGGGCGGGGTGGGCCCAGACTTGTTGAATCAACCTTTGAGTACGACCTTGCGATGATTCGATTCTGTTTACTGATAAGCCTGCTGTCGGTAATCGCCGCCGCCCATGCAGAGCCCGCGCTGATCACCTGGCCCAGTGGCTGGGAAGTGGAGGCCGTGGCCCAGGCAGACGCTGCATCGAAAGTGTCGCGCCAACGTGCAGTAAAAAACGATGTGGGCGGTACCCCCGTGCTGGTGATGGAATTGACCATGACCCCAGTGGAACCCGGGCATCAGGTCAACCTGCAGGGCGTGTTGCTGGAGATGCGCAAGTCGCTGCAAAAGGACTTTTTCCAGGGCGGGTATCAAAGTGTTTGCAACAAGATCCACGACGCACGCTTGAGTGATTTGCAGGCGCTGGAGACAACTTGCACCGTCACCCAGAACGGACGACACGTGCTCTCTCAGACATTGGTCGCGGCCGTGGACGCGGATAACGCCTATGTACTTTCTTACGCCGGACAAGCCGAAGTGTACAAGGCCAGTCAGGACGAGATAGCTGCCGTTCGTAACAGTTTGAAACTTTAGTGGTGACTAAAAATTGGAGTAGGACAGCTCTAAAGAACTAAGCATAAAGTAGGTATCTAAACGTAAAAAAGCTATGCGTTGGCAGTAACACTGAAGGAGCGAGCTTGCTCGAGAAAAACGTCAACGATAACGCGTGAGGCCTGACTAAGCGCGCTGTCTCTGAGTTCTTCGCGAGCAAGCTCGCTCCTGCAATGATCTTAGCCGCGAAGCCATGACTCAACCGTGGACGCCCCGTACTGTTCCTTCCATGATTTCAGGCCGCGGTGGTTGCCGCCCTTGGTTTCAATCAGTTCACCGGTGTGCGGATTGTGATAGACCTTGACCACGCGAGCGCGCCGGGTTTTCGGCGCAGACGCCACCTGCAGGCCCGATTTTGCCGGGTTCGGATCGAGAATGGCGATCACATCCCGCAGGCTCTTGCCATAGGTTTTCATCAGCCCCTGGAGCTTCTCTTCGAATTCCATTTCCTTCTTGAGTCCGGCGTCGTTCTTCAAGGTTTCCAGCTGCTTGAGCTGCTCCTGAAGGGCCTTTTCAGCTGCACGAAATTCAGCAAGTCTGGACAATATCTTCACTCCAATAGTTGTGTGACTGATGCCAGCCGTAAATAAAGCTATAAGCCAGGCGCTTTGAAGCGGCTCAGTGCTAAGGGCTCGCTGGCGCATCTTTGTGTGAACAGTAAAAAGTGTAGTGGTTAATACGAAAAGAGTAAATCATGACTTTTTTACATGTAACAACAACCGCCTGTCGAAGTGTTCACAGGCGGCGTTATTAGTATGTCGTTTGAGTCGATAAGTTAACGCCCTGTTAATGCGTTAATGAACTGTGCGCCCGGCATGGGTCGCGCAAACAGATAACCCTGCAGGAAGCCGACACCACGGGCGGTCAGATAATCACTCTGTTCTTCGGTTTCCACACCTTCTGCAACGATGTCCAGATTCAGCTTTACCGAGAGCTCGATGATGCTGTCGAGGATGTGCCGGGACAGCACGTCGGCGCCGATCATCGCGACGAAACTTTGATCGATCTTGAGGAAATCTACGTTGAACTGGCGCAGGTAGCCGAGGCTAGAATGGCCGGTGCCGAAGTCATCGATGGCGATTTTCACCCCCAGTTCATGCAGTTGTTCGAACAGCCTGTGAGTGATATCAGTGGGCTCGATCAGTTCTCGCTCCGTCAGTTCCAGCACCAGGCAGACTGAGCCCTGGGTGAAATGGCTGAGGAATTGGCGGCAATCGTTGATCAGTTGCAGGTCCTTGCAATGACGGGCGGTGATGTTGACGCTGATGCGCAAGGGTTGCTCGAATGCGCTGGCGATGGGCGCCAGCAGTTCGGCGGTTTGTTGCATCAGCGAGCGGGTCATGGGCACGATGAGCCCGGAGTGCTCGGCAAAGGGGATGAACAGGTCCGGCCGCACCAGGCCTTCTTTCGGATGGTTCCAGCGCATCAACACTTCGGCGCCAGACCACTGTTTACTGTCCCCCGACACGACCGGCTGGAAGTACGGAACAAACTCCCTGGCTTCCAGGGCCCGTTGCATCTCGACACTTGGCGACGTCGAGCGCTTCTGCAGAATGTGCCCGATCAGTCCGGACATCGCGCCAAAAAATATCAGCAGGCTGAACAGCGGAGGGTACTCGCTGCTGATGTAACGCCAGATCTCGCCTTCGCGCAAACCCGCAGTCACATGAAAGGCATAACGCTGCGAGTCCAGGGTGGTGTGCGCCACGGGCAGGACGGGCAGGGGGCCTTCGTGGATCTGCCCGTCGGCATCCAGCCATTGAGGACCTACTTGCAACAAAACGATGGTCTTGCGCCCGATCAGGCGCAGGATATTGCTCAGGTGGTAACCGTCCAGGATGCTCATCGCCCCCTGTTTGCCTTTGCTGAGTCGATACACCAGCAAAGCGGTATCAGGTGTCACCCGGTTGCCTTTCATCAGCAGTAACTGCCCGTGGCTATAATCACCCGGTGCTATTTTTTCGTGGGTTTCACCGAACAGCGAGCTGCAATAAATGGTGTCGTCCCACAACAGGTTCGTCGCGCGCACAAAGGGCCGGCGTGTGACTTGTTCGCGCAGGGCAAGATTGACGTCGGCACAGGGTTGCCCCGCCAGCGGCAGCAATTTTTCTGCGGCCTGGGCGGTGTTGTCGAGCATCAGGTCGAACTGGAGGACGGCTTCTTCGGCGGTCAGGCGCGAACCCTGTTCCAGAGTCCGCTGCGCTTGCAGGTAAAGAATGACGCCACCCAGCACGATGGGCAGCAGTGCGCTGAGCAGGGTCACGACAATCCGGGAGCTGCGTTTGCGGCGGGTCTTGGCGCTTAATGGCATTTTTGTAAACCCGGGTGACGGGATAGGGCTGTCAACGGCTGGCAGGACCATCACAGGCCCTCCAAAAGAGAGGCTGACAGCGGCCATGATAGTCGGCCTTTTGCCAGTCTGCCCGGAGGGATGCACCGCTTGCACAGCGGTGGTGAACAGGGATTTGATACACAGGGCGGACAAATATGTTTACGCTGTGTAGAATCGGGTTACGCATACAAGAATAATCGTCTTCTGGCAGCAGAAGCCTCGCCCGTCTTAACCTTGGGTCGACAATGAAGATATTTGGGTTTCAACTGATCTATGGTGACTTCCTCGCGCGCAGCGTGAGAGGTATCTCCTGCGCGCCGCCCGCCGACCTCAGCATCGCCAGCAACTAACATTTGTTAATTCTGAAAAGCATGATGAGGCGCCGACCATGGCAGATTTATACGAAAACCCAATGGGCCTGATGGGCTTTGAATTCATCGAATTCGCATCGCCAACCCCAAACACCTTGGAGCCGATCTTTGAGATCATGGGCTTCACCAAGGTGGCGACCCACCGTTCCAAGGACGTGCACCTGTATCGCCAGGGCGCAATCAACCTGATCCTCAACAATGAACCCAACAGCGTAGCCTCGTACTTCGCGGCCGAACACGGCCCGTCGGTGTGCGGCATGGCGTTCCGCGTCAAGGATTCGCAGAAAGCCTACAAGCGCGCGCTGGAACTTGGCGCCCAGCCGATCCACATCGAGACCGGCCCGATGGAGCTGCACCTGCCGGCCATCAAAGGTATTGGCGGCGCGCCGCTGTACTTGATCGACCGTTTCGGCGAGGGCAGTTCGATCTACGACATCGACTTCGTGTTCATCGAAGGCGTGGACCGCAATCCAGAAGGCGCGGGCCTGAAGATCATCGATCACCTGACTCACAACGTGTATCGCGGCCGCATGGCGTACTGGGCGAATTTCTACGAGAAGCTGTTCAACTTCCGCGAGATCCGCTACTTCGATATCAAGGGTGAATACACTGGCCTGACCTCCAAGGCCATGACCGCACCGGACGGCATGATCCGCATTCCGTTGAACGAAGAGTCGTCCAAGGGCGCCGGGCAGATCGAAGAATTCCTGATGCAGTTCAACGGCGAAGGCATCCAGCACGTGGCCTTCCTCAGCGACAACCTGATCGACACCTGGGACCGCCTGAAGAAGATTGGCATGCGCTTCATGACCGCGCCGCCTGAAACTTACTACGAGATGCTGGAAGGCCGTCTGCCGAACCATGGCGAGCCGGTTGATGAACTGCAAATGCGCGGGATCCTGCTCGACGGTTCGTCGGAGTCCGGCGACAAGCGCCTGCTGCTGCAGATCTTCTCGGAAACCCTGATGGGTCCGGTGTTCTTCGAATTCATCCAGCGCAAAGGCGATGATGGATTTGGCGAGGGCAACTTCAAGGCGCTGTTCGAATCGATCGAGCGTGATCAGGTTCGTCGTGGCGTGCTGTCCACTGACTGATTTGGTTTAGAACAAGAGATCGCAGCCTTCGGCAGCTCCTACAGGGTGAAAAAACCCATGTCGGAGCTGCCGAAGGCTGCGATCTTTTGCTTTCAAGGACGCCGCTGCCGCATCAAATGCTTGAACCCCTCAAACATCAACACCACCACTGCCAGCCAGATCGGTATGTAGGTCAGCCATTCCCCCTCCTTGATGCTTTCCCCCAACAGCAACGCCACCCCCAGCAACAGCACCGGCTCAACATAACTGAGCAGCCCGAACAAGCTGAACGGCAACAACCGGCTGGCGATGATGTAGACCACCAGCGCCGACGCGCTGATAACCCCAAGCAGCGGAATCAGCAGCGACAACCACGGGTACTGATCAAACACCGCAAAGCCCTGATCGCCACTCTGCACAAACCAGAATGCCACCGGCAGGGTCAACGCCATGTCCAGCCACAGGCCGCCCAGGTTGTCTGACTTCAAGCGCTTTCGCAGGACAAAAAATGTCGGATAACCGACGCACACCAGCAGGGTAGCCCATGAAAAACCACCCACCTGGTACAGCTCGTTGATGACCCCGAGGCAGGCGAACACTACCGCGACTTTTTGCAGATAGGACAAGCGTTCGCCAAAGGCGATTCTTCCAGTGAGCACCATGGTCAGCGGCAACAGGAAGTATCCCAGCGAAACATCAAGGCTGTAGCCGTTGAGCGGCGCCCACATGAACAGCCACAGCTGCACGCCGAGCAGGGCAGAGGAGGCGACCAGGCCGGCAATAAGTTTCGGCTTGGCGATAAGTCGTCGCACCAGCTCGACCACCCGCTTCCACTCCCCGGACACCACCATGTACACAGTCATGCAGGGTACGGTCAGCAGCATCCGCCAGCCAAAAATCTCCACGCCGCTCAAGGGGGTGAGCAGCGAGGTGTAGTAATACATGACGGCAAACAGCACCGAGGCCGTGACCGATAGAGCGATACCTTTAGACAACGTGTCCTCGCGGCAGTGAAGGTATAACGGGGTATGGAGGATACGTGGTTTTCAGAATTTCTGTTGCCTGCCCCGATCGTCGATTTCACCACGGTACTGGCGCGTGGCGCGATTTGAGATAGGGTTGACTCAGGAACTCGCGCGATTGGAGAAATACATGCGCTATTCAGGCTTGACCCAACGCATCGCCGGTGAAGGCGCCGCGGCCTGGCAAATTCATAATCGCGCGCTGCAAATGCGCGAAGAGGGCGTCGACGTACTGCTGCTGTCGGTCGGCGACCCGGATTTCGATACACCCCGGCCCATCGTCCAGGCCGCCATCGACAGCTTGCTGGCGGGCGACACCCACTACTCGCAGGTGCGCGGCAGTCGGGGTTTGCGCGACAGCATTGCCCAGCGTCATCGGCGTCGAAGTGGACAGGTGGTGGACGCCGACCATGTGATCGTGATGCCCGGCGCGCAATGCGCGGTGTACTCGGTCGCGCAATGCCTGCTTGATCCGGGCGACGAAGTGATCGTCGCCGAGCCGATGTACGTGACGTATGAAGGGGTGTTCGGCGCCTGCGGGGCCACGGTGATGCCGGTGGCGGTGCGTCCGGAGAACGGCTTTCGGGTCGATCCGGCGGACGTGGCGGCCCGTATCACCCCCAGGACCCGGGCGCTGTTGCTCAACAGCCCGAACAACCCCTCCGGCGCCAGTCTGTCACTGATGATCTGGCAGGAACTGGCCTTGCTGTGTGTGCGACACGACCTTTGGTTGATCAGCGACGAGGTCTACGGTGATCTGCTGTACGAGGGTGAACATATCAGCCCGGCCAGTCTGCCGGGCATGGCCGAACGTACAGCGACCATCGGCAGCCTGTCCAAGTCCCACGCCATGACCGGCTGGCGAGTGGGTTGGGTGATCGGGCCCAAACTCTTGAACGATCATCTGGAGCATCTCTCGTTGAGCATGCTGTTTGGCATTCCGGAGTTCGTGCAAAAGGCGGCGCAACGGGCGCTGGATGAAGACCTTCCGGAGGTGGCGCTGATGCGCGATGAATATCGTCAGCGCCGCGACCTGGTGTGTACGAGCCTGAACCAATGCCCGGGTATCCGGGCCATTCAGCCCGATGGCGGAATGTTCGTGATGGTCGACGTGCGCGACACCGGGTTGTCCGCCCAGCATTTCGCCGAGCGGCTGCTGGAGGGGTATGGCGTATCGGTACTGGCGGGTGAGGCGTTCGGGCCGAGCGCGGCGGGGCATATCCGCATCGGGTTGGTGGTGGACCAGCGCAAGCTGGCGGATGCCTGTCGAAGGATTGCGCTGTGTGCAATCGACCTTCTGGAAGCGCGTCGGGCCTGAGAAAAGATCGCGGCCTGCGGCAGTTCCTGCAGGCGCTGCCGCAGGCTGCGATCGTTTGATCCTAATCTTTCCAGACCGAAGGATTCACCAGATTTGCCGGCCGCTCACCCGCCAAGGCGGCCAACAGATTGTCCACCGCACATCGAGCCATCGCCTCACGTGTCTCATGGGTCGCCGAGCCCATGTGCGGCGTTGCCACCACGTTATCCATCTGCAACAACGGCGAGTCCAGGTTCAGCGGCTCACGTTCAAACACATCCAGCCCCGCCGCGCGAATCCGCCCCGCACCCAATGCCTCGATCAACGCCGCTTCATCCACGACCTTGCCTCGGGAGATGTTGATGAAGATGCTTTGCGGGCGCATCAGGGCAAATTCCTCGGCGCCGATCAGTCGCTCGGTTTCAGCCGTCAGCGGCAGCGTCAGGCAGATGAAGTCCGCCTGTTGCAACAGCTCGCCCAGGCTGCGGTATTGCGCATTAAAACGCTGCTCTACCGCCGGTTTCGGCGAGTGGCTGTGGTAGATCACCGGCATGCCGAAACCGCAATGCCCACGCTGGGCCAGTGCCTCGCCGATGCGGCCCATGCCGATGATGCCCAGGGTTTTGCCGTGCACGTCGCTGCCAAAATGCGCGGGGCCGAGGTTACGACTCCATTGGCCTGCTCGAACCATGTTCGCCAGTTCCACTACGCGTCTGGCGGTCGCGAGAATCAACGCAAAACCGGTATCGGCGGTGGTTTCGGTGAGCACGTCTGGCGTGTTGCTCAGCAGGATGCGTCGCTCGGTCAGGTAGTCGATGTCGTAGTTGTCGACGCCCACCGAGACGCTGGCGATGGCTTCAAGGTCGGGCGCCAGATCCAGCAGCTCGGCATCCAGCTTCAGGCTGGCACCGAGCAAACCGTGGGCTCGGGGCAGGGCATCGCGCAATCGGGCGAGGCCATCGGCGTCGAGACTTTCAATCAGCGTCACTTCAGCCCGTTCGTGCAAACGAGCCATCAGCAGCGCCGAGAGTTTCTTGTATAGAACAACCTGCTTTTTCATTGTCGTCATCCAATCAGGAATGTGCGGCGGTGCGGGTTAATGCGACCGTGGGCCGCTCCCGGTCACTGGCGCCGGGCTTGAGGAAAATAGTCAGCACCACCGAGAGCATCAGCGCGCCGCTCATCAACAGGTAGGAAGCGCCGGGTGAACCCGTGGAACTGTTCAGATAGCCGACCAGGTAGGAACCGCCGAACGAACCGAGAGCACCCATGCTGTTGATCAGCGCCATCGCGCCGCCCGCCACGTTAGCCGGGAGGATTTCCGGGATGATCGCGAAGAATGGTCCGTAAGGCGCGTACATGCAGGCACCGGCAATCACCAGCAAGGTGTAGGACCACCAGAAATGTTCGGCGCCCAGGGCGTAGGATCCGTAGAAAGCGAACGAGGCGATCAGCAGTGGTGGCCAGACGAAGCGTTTACGTTTTTGCAGTTTGTCCGAGGCCCAGGACACCAGCAACATGCCGATGACGGCGGCCAGGTAGGGCAGCGCCGACAGCCAACCCGCTTCAATCATGTCCATTTGTGCACCGGCCTTGAGTATCGACGGCAGCCACAATACGAAGCCATAGACGCCGATGCTCCAGCAGAAGAACTGCAACGCGAGGATGATCACCCTTGGCGAGCGAAAGGCTTCGGCATAGTTTTTCACCGCCTTGATGCCGACTTGCTCGGCAGCCAAGGCGCTTTCCAGGTCGTGTTTTTCCTGGTCACTGAGCCATTTGGCCTGGGCCGGACGATCGTCGGCCAGGCGCCACCAGATGAAGGCCCACAGCACCGCAGGCAAGCCCTCGATGATGAACATCCAACGCCAGCTGTAGTGCTGGACCAGATACCCTGAGACCACCGACATCCACAGCATGGTCACCGGGTTGCCGAGGATCAGGAAGGTGTTGGCTCGCGAGCGTTCGGCGCGGGTGAACCAGTGGCACAGATAGATCAGCATCGCCGGCATCACCGCCGCCTCGACCACGCCGAGCATAAAGCGGATGACGATCAACCAATAGGCATTGGAGACGATTCCGGTCAGGGTCGCCAGGCCGCCCCAGAGGATCAGGCTGACGAAAATCAGTTTCTTCACGCTGTGTTTCTGCGCATAGATCGCCCCCGGCACCTGGAAGAAAAAGTAGCCGAGGAAGAACAGGGCGCCGAGCAGTGAGGACAGGCCCGGGGTAATCATCAGGTCGGCGGCCATGCCGGAGGCGGCGGCGAAGCCGTAATTGGCGCGATCCAGATACGCCAGACTGTAGGTGATGAACACGATGGGCATGATGTACCACCAGCGGCGGGCGGCGAGGGTTGCGGTTTTCATGGTGGTGCTCCTGAGCTTGTTGTTTTTGTCGCAGCAGGTAACGAATTCGAAATCTTCAGTGAATGGTCAGGCCTTATCGCGAGCAGGCTCGCTCCCACAGGGCATTTGGGTTGGAACCCGATCTTGTGTGGGAGCGAGCCCGCTTGCGTTGGCGGCCTCTAACTCAGCGCTCATCTCGGCCCGGGTAGGCAACCCCTCCATATCCCCCCGACTCTGCACCGCCCGGCTGCCAACCCAGTTGGCCCGCTTCACGGCCTCGGCAAAGCTGTGGTTTTCCAGCAAGGCGCTGATCATGCCCACAGCAAAGCCGTCACCGGCACCCACCGTGTCGACCACTGCCTGCACCGGCACGCCGGCGACAAAACCCTGATCCTGATGAGTTCGGTAATAGGCACCGTGCGGGCCCAGCTTGATCGCCACAGCCTCTACACCCTGGTCGAGGTAAAAAGCAGCGATATCGGCAGGGTCTTCGAAGCCGGTCAGCAACTGGCCTTCGCTCAAGCCCGGCAGCACCCAATGGGCGAGGGCTGCCAGGCGGTTGGTTTCGGTGACCATCTGTTGCGTGCTGGCCCACAGGCTCGGCCGCAGATTGGGGTCGAACGATACGCTGCGTCCTGCATCGCGCATGCGTGTCATCAATTCCAGCGACAGTTGCCGTGCGCTTGCCGACAGGGCCGCAGGAATACCGGTGGCGTGCAGGTGCCGGGCGTTCAGCAATTGGGGGACAATTGACTGCGGGGACAGGTGACTGGCGGCCGAACCACGGCGGAAATACTCCACTACCGGATCGCTGCCGTCCTCGGTGCGGGACTTGAGCTGGAATCCAGTTGGGTGCGCGGTATCAATGTCGACATGACGGCAGTCCAGTCCTTCCTTTTCAAGCGTGTCGATCACGAACCTGCCAAGTGAATCGGCACCGACCCTGCTAAGCCAGGCCACTTTGAATCCAAGCCGCGACAGGCCGATGGCGACGTTGCTGTCAGCCCCGGCGATGCGCTTGTGGAACCGGGTGATGCTGGCCAGGTCTCCGGGCTCTTCGGCGACAAACATCGCCATGGTCTCGCCAAACGACAGGATATCGATCTCAGACATGAGCGCTCTCCAGTCGCGATTGACCCAGGCGGGCGAGGGCGGCGACGTGTTCGCCGGTAAGTTGCGCGAGGTCGTCGCCCTGCAGTGGATACTCCACCGCCCGCATGACGCCTTGGGGCATGTGGCGCAGCAGTTGTTCCCATTGCTGCAGATCTGTTGCGGCGGGCGGTGTGGCAATCAGTTTGCCATCGGCCCGGCGCGTCACGGCCTTGCAGTGCACATAGCCGACGTGACGACCGAGCATTCGAGCGGCGCTTGCGGCGCACTGGTCCTGCCAGTGCCAGTTGCCGATATCGAAGGTCATTCTGATGGGCAGTTGGTGTTGCTCCACTTCGCCGAAAAAGCGCTGAAAGGGTTCGATGCGGCCACCGTGCAGGGTCTGGTCGTTTTCTACCAGCAGTTGCACGCCGCAGTGGCCCAGGGTACGGGCCAGACCTTGCAGGTCATTGTTATCAGTGAAATAACCCAGCGAGACTTTCAGCCATTTGGCTCCAAAGGCCTGGGCGCTGTGCAGGGCTGCCGTCAAAGCGGGATTAGGGTTTGAATGGCCCGCCAGCCATAGCTCCATGGGTGAGGAGTAGATGCTTTCCAGGCCATGGTTGGAGGTGGCTTGGGCCAGTTGCGTGGCGTGTTCGTGGGTCAGCAATTCCTCACGCCATTCAATGAGGGAAGCACCGGCGGCGGCGAGGATTTCGATGAAACTGCCTTGGCCTCGCTGGCGTACCAGTTCGGCGCCGTAGCTGGAAAGGCTGATGGAGACGGGTGATTTTTTCATTGTTATTTACCTCTGAAACCGGTTTCATTTTTGTACAAAAAAATAGTTTCTGGTGGGTGTTGCTGCAGGCTCCATCACCGGGAACTCCCGAGCGTCGAGCCCCGCACGATCAACTGCGCCGAAAAATCCAGCGTTCGAACCGGCCCAGCCTGCCCACGCAGTCGCTTGAGCAGGCACTCGAATGCACTTGCTCCAATTTGCGCGGTCGGCTGCGCAAGGGCGGTAATGCCACTGCCCACCAGCGGGTACCAATCCAGGTCGTCCAGGGCAATCAAGCCCACATTCGCAAACAGATCGCACTGCAGTTCCCGCAGTGCGTGGGTGCTGGCCAGTGCCGCAATGCCGTTGGCGCAGAAGAGCGCTTTCGGGCCGGGGCCAGGAGCGTCCAGGAAAGCCTTGAGATGAGCCGTGAGTTGGCTGCCGGTTTCGATAATTGCGCCTCGCAGTGAAGGCCGCTGGGCGACCTGCGATTTGAAACTGCTGACGCGCTCGATACGCGAACTGGTGCCGTCATATGGCTCGGTCACCAACAGTACATCGCGATAGCCCTGAGCTTCGAGGTGCTCGATGGCCATCTCGACCGCCTTCGAGTTATCCAGCCCGACCATGTCGCTTTCCAGGTGCTCGACCTTGCGATCCACCAGCACCAGGGGCATTTCCCGATGCAGTTCGTGCAATTCGTCGCGGTGATGGCCCAGGGTGTTAACGATCAAGCCTTCGATGTTGTACGAACGTAACAGGGCAAGGTGTTGGCGCTCCTGTTCGTCATCGCGATCGGTATTGCACACCACCAGGCTGTAGCCGTGCTGACGGCAGGCGGTTTCCACCCCGTGCATCACGGCAATCGAATAAGGGTTGCGGATGTCGGCCACCAGCATGCCGATGAGGCGCGTGCGTCCGCGCTTCAAGCCACGGGCCATCTGGTTTGGGCGGTAGCCCAGCTCGGCAATCGACTGCTCGATGCGCAACGCAATGGCATCGGAGAGCAAGCCGCGGTCTTCGCCAATGAATCGCGACACACTGGCCTTGGAAACCCTGGCGTGTTCAGCGACATCAAGCATGGTCACGCGGCTGCGCTGGGCGGCGGAAAAGTCGTTCACGGGTTGAAACCTTGTTATTGGATTTATAAGGCTGGCGCTTGGCGCTGAAACCGGTTTCAGGAAACACCAGGAATATGCCCTGCGTCAAGCCCCGGGCAAAATGTTCGTCGCCTTTTACCCAAACAATCCCGCCGCGATATTGATCGAAAAGCCCAATATCGCCGTATTAAATACAAATCCGACCAACGACTGCGCCAGCACGATCTTGCGCATATCGCGGGTGGCGACACCCACATCGGCGGTCTGCACCGCCACGCCGATGGTGAACGAGAAGTACAGGAAATCCCAATAGTTGGGCGTGGTCAGGCCCTCGGCGAATCGCAGTGCCGGGTCCTTGCCGCGCCAGGTGTAGAACAGGCGCGCGTAATGCACGCTGAATATCACGCCGATCAGCAGCCATGAGCCAATCACGGTCAGCGCAGTGAAGCCGTAGTGCAGCAGTCTGGTCGTGGTGTCCAGTTGCTTGCTGCCAGCCAGTTCGAAGGCGATGGTGGCCAGGCTGGCGATGGCGGCGATGCACACCACGAGCAGCACCAGACCGGCGTTTTCGTCTTCGACTTCAGCGATGCGCTTTACGTCAGGCGCTTTGGCGCGAGCGGTGAGCCAGAGCATCAGCACCAGGTAAGTCCAGACCCCGGCATTCCAGCCAAAGAGAATTTTGCTGATGATCGAATCGGCGGGAGCCAGGATGCCCACCGCAATGCCAAGGGTGGCGGCGGCGGACAGGCGCGGGTGGGTGCGGGCGAGGAAGGGCATAGCGGCTCACTGTAACAGGACGTCAGTGCACCATAGCGCGGTCCTGTTGCAGGAGCGAGCTTGCTCGCGATGGTCGTTAACGATGACGCTGGGAGCCTGACACCCAGCAGCGTTCTTGCGTTCATCGCGAGCAAGCTCGCTCCTACAACGGGGGGCGGCTATAGGTCCTTATGGCGCTTGCGCACCAGCTTCATCACCACCACAAAAAACACCGGCACAAACAACACCGCCAGGGTCGCGGTGATCATGCCGCCGATGACTCCGGTGCCGATCGCTTGCTGGCTGGCCGAGCTGGCGCCGGTGGCGATGGCCAACGGCACGACGCCGAGGATGAACGCCAGGGAGGTCATCACGATCGGCCGCAATCGCAGGCGTGCGGCTTGCAGGGTCGCGTCGATCAGGTCGTGACCTTCGTCATACAGGCTCTTGGCGAACTCGATGATCAGGATCGCGTTCTTCGCCGACAGGCCGATGATAGTGATCAACCCGACCTTGAAAAACACGTCGTTAGGCATTCCGCGCAACGTCACGGCCAGTACCGCGCCCAGCACGCCGAGCGGTACGACCAGGAGCACTGAAGTCGGAATCGACCAGCTCTCGTACAAGGCCGCCAGGCACAGGAACACGATCAGCAAGGACAATCCTAAAAGGATCGGCGCCTGGCTTCCGGACAGCCGTTCCTGCAGCGACAAGCCGGTCCATTCCTGGCCCAAACCCGCAGGTCCCAGCGCTACCAGGCGCTCGATCTCGGCCATGGCTTCGCCGGTGCTGTGCCCCGGCTTCGGTTCACCGGAAATGCTGATCGCCGGGTAGCCGTTGTAACGGGTCAGTTGCGCCGGGCCCTGTGTCCATTTGGCCTCGACGAAGGCCGACAGCGGCACCATTTTTCCGGCGTTGTTGCGCACGTGCATTTGCAACAGGTCCGCCACCTGGCTGCGCTGATCGCCTTCGGCCTGGACCACCACCCGTTGCATGCGCCCCTGATTGGGGAAATCGTTGACGTAGCTGGAGCCGACGGCGGTGGACAATACATTGCCGATTTCGGCGAACGACACGCCCAGGGCGTTGGCCTGCTTGCGGTCGACGATCAATTGAACCTGCGGTGCCTCGGCCAGGGTGCTTTCGCGCACGTTCATCAGGATTGGGCTTTTCTCTGCTGCCTCCAGCAACTCGGTGCGTGCCTGCATCAGCGTGGCATGACCGAGGCCGCCACGATCCTGCAGGCGGAACTCGAAACCACTGGAAGTGCCCAGGCCATCCACCGGTGGGGGCAGCACCGAGAACGCCACGGCGTCCTTGATCTGGCTCAGGGCGATGTTGGCCCGGTCGGCAATCGAGCTCGCCGAATCGTCGCTGCCGCGTTCGGACCAGTCTTTCAACGTGGTGAATGCCAGCGCCGCGTTCTGCCCGCTGCCGGAAAAACTGAAGCCGAGGATCACCGTACTGTCGCCCACTCCGGGCTCCTTGGCGTTATGCGCTTCGATCTGCTCGACCACTGCGACTGTACGGTTCTTGCTCGCACCCGGCGGCAGTTGTACGTCGGTGATGGTGTAGCCCTGGTCCTCCACCGGGAGGAACGAGGAGGGCAGGCGTACGAAGCAAATACCCAGGGCGATCAGCAGCACGCCGTAGATCAGCAGATAGCGCCCTGTACGTTTGAGCGCGTAAGCGACCCAGGCTTGATAACGTTCGGTCAGTTGCTCGAAACGTCGATTGAACCAGCCGAAGAAACCGCGCTTTTCATGATGCTCACCCTTGGCGATCGGCTTGAGCAAGGTCGCGCACAGGGCCGGGGTCAAGGTCAGGGCGAGGAACGCCGAGAACAGGATCGAGGTGGCCATCGACAGGGAGAACTGCCGGTAGATCACCCCGACCGAGCCCTGCATGAACGCCATCGGAATGAACACGGCCACCAGCACCAGGGTGATGCCGATGATCGCCCCGGTGATCTGCTGCATCGCCTTGCGCGTCGCTTCCTTGGGCGACAGGCCCTCGGTGACCATGATGCGCTCGACGTTCTCCACCACTACGATGGCGTCATCCACCAGTATGCCGATGGCCAGCACCATGCCGAACATGGTTAGCACGTTGATCGAGAAGCCCAAAGCCAACATGGTGGCGAAGGTACCCATCAGTGCGACCGGCACTACCAGGGTCGGGATCAGCGTGTAGCGAATGTTCTGCAGGAACAGGAACATCACCGCAAACACCAGCACCATGGCTTCGACCAGGGTGTAGACGACCTTGGTGATCGAGACCTTGACGAAGGGTGAGGTGTCGTAAGGGATCTTGTATTCAACGCCTGCCGGGAAATACCGCGCCAGCTCATCCATCTTGGCCCGCACCAGGGTCGCGGTTTTCAGGGCGTTGGCGCTCGGCGCCAGCTGCACGCTGACGGCGGTCGACGGCTTGCCGTTCAGGCGGGTGCCGAACTGGTATTCCTGGCTGCCGATTTCCACCCGGGCGACATCACCGATGCGCACGGTGGAGCCGTCGGGATTGGCCTTGAGCACGATGTCGGCGAATTCTTCCGGGGTCGAGAGCTGGCCTTTGACCAGAATGGTCGCAGTGATTTCCTGGGTGCTGCGGGTTGGCAAGTCGCCAATGCTGCCGGCCGAGACCTGGGCATTCTGTGCAACGATGGCAGCGTTGACGTCAGCTGGGGTCAGGTTGAAACCGATCAGCTTCTGCGGGTCGATCCAGATACGCATGGCTCGCTCGGAACCGTATAACTGCGCCTTGCCGACGCCGTCCAGGCGCTTGATTTCGTTCATCACGTTGCGCGCCAGGTAATCGCTGAGCGCAGTCTGGTCGAGCTTGCCGTCGCTGGAGGTCAGGGTGATCAACAGCAAAAAGCCGGAGGACACTTTTTCTACCTGCAAACCCTGCTGGTTCACTGCCTGGGGCAGTCGCGACTCGACCACTTTCAAGCGGTTCTGCACGTCGACCTGGGCCAGCTCCGGGTTGGTGCCGGGCTGGAAAGTGGCCTTGATCGTCGCACTGCCCAAGTTGCTCTGGGACTCGAAATACAGCAGATTGTCAGCGCCGTTGAGCTCTTCCTCGATCAGGCTGACCACGCTCTCGTCGATGGTCTGCGCCGATGCTCCGGGGTAAACGGCATAGATTTCCACCTGCGGCGGCGCGACATCCGGGTACTGCGCCACCGGCAACTGCGGGATGGCCAGGGCGCCCGCCAGCAGAATGAACAGGGCGACTACCCAGGCAAAAATCGGGCGATCGATAAAGAACTGCGGCATAAAAAAGCGTCCTGCTTACTGGCCAGAAACCTGGGCAAGTGGAAGAGGGGTGTCGTCGATCTGGACTTTCTCACCGGTACGGGCGTGCTGCAGGCCTTCGATGACGATGCGGTCGCCCGGCTTCAGGCCACCGGTGACGATCCAGCGATCGTTCTGCACGGCCCCCAGTTCAACCGGCTGCTGGCCGACGCGCTGTTCGCCATCGAGCAACAACACCTGGGCCACGCCGGCGCTGTCGCGCTGGATGGCCCGCTGCGGCACGCTGATGCCCTGCTGGTCGATGGCCTGTTCCAGGCGCACCCGCACGAAACTACCGGGCAACAAATCGAGATCCGGGTTGGGGAATTCGCTGCGCAGGGTGATCTGGCCGGTGCCCGGGTCCACCGTGATATCGGTGAACAGAAGCTTGCCCGGCAGCGGGTAGAGGCTGCCGTCGTCCTGGATCAGCGTAGCCTTGGCCTGGCCCTGACCTACCTGCTGCAACTGACCGGAGCGAAACGCGCGGCGCAGGTCGTTGAGCTCGCGGGTCGATTGCGTCAGGTCGGCATGGATCGGGTTGAGCTGCTGGATCAATGCCAGGGGCGTGGTTTCGTTCTGCCCCACCAGGGCGCCTTCCGTGACCAGGGCGCGGCCGATGCGACCGGAAATCGGTGCAGTGACTGTGGCGTAGCCGAGGTTGAGGCGGGCGCGCTCGACCGCGGCCTTGTTGCCGGCGACGTCGGCAGCAGTTTGTCGCACGGCGGCCCTGGCGTTGTCGTAATCCTGGCCGCTGATAGCGTTGCCATCCACCAGCTGGGCGTAGCGCTGCTCCTGCAAGCGCGCCTGGAACGCGTTGGCCTCGACCTTGCGCAGCGCAGCCTCGGCGCTATCGAGGTCAGCCTTGAACGGCGCCGGGTCGATACGAAACAGTACGTCCCCCTGCTTGACGTCGCTGCCTTCGCGAAAGGTCCGTTGCAACACCACGCCAGGGACCCGGGCGCGGACTTCGGCCATGCGCGGCGCGGCAATCCGCCCGCTCAGTTCGCTGGTAATCGACAGTGGCCGCGCCTCGATGGTTTCAATGCGCACGGTAGCCAGTGGCGCCGTCTCTTCGGCGATCGACGACTTGTCACAGGCGCACAGCGTCAGCGCAAGTGCAATCAGACTGAGCCTGGCGAGCAGTTTCTTTGACATGTATTACCCCAATAGTGACCCCCCGGCATCCTACGGGGAGGGGGCGAGAGTAGCGGTGAAGCTTTGTACGTGCAGTGTGAAATTGTGTAAGGGTTTTACTCAGGAGTGGGTGATGGCGTATATCCTGCAGGCCTTGATTCCTATTGCGTCTGTCATGCCGCTTTCGCGAGCAAGCCCGCTCCCGCAGTGGATCTGTGGTGTACACAGGATTTGTGTCCAACGAGAATCCCTGGGAGCAAGGCTTGCCCGCGATCGCAATCTCACAGTCGCCATCGCACTTTCTGGAAACACCCCATGCCCAACATCCTCCTGGTCGAAGACGACACCGCGCTCGCCGAGCTGATTGCCAGCTATCTGGAACGTAATGGCTACTCCGTCAGCGTGATCAGCCGTGGTGATCATGTGCGCGAGCGCGCGCGGCTCAATCCGCCGGATCTGGTGATCCTTGACCTGATGCTGCCGGGGCTCGATGGCTTGCAGGTCTGCCGCCTGCTGCGCGCCGACTCGGCGACCTTGCCGATCCTGATGCTCACCGCCCGGGACGACAGCCACGACCAGGTCCTGGGCCTGGAAATGGGCGCCGACGATTATGTCACCAAGCCCTGCGAGCCCCGGGTGCTGCTGGCCCGGGTGCGCACGCTGTTGCGCCGCAGCAGCCTGGGCGAGCCGCAGACCGCCAACGACCGGATCCTCATGGGCAACCTGTGCATCGACCTGTCCGAGCGCACCGTGACCTGGCGTGGGCAACTCGTGGAACTGTCCAGCGGCGAGTACAACCTGCTGGTGGTACTGGCCCGGCACGCGGGCGAAGTGTTGAGCCGCGACCAGATCCTGCAACGTCTGCGTGGCATCGAGTTCAACGGCACCGACCGTTCGGTGGACGTGGCGATTTCCAAGCTGCGGCGCAAGTTCGACGACACCGCCGCCGAGGCGCGCAAGATCAAGACGGTGTGGGGCAAGGGCTACCTGTTCAGCCGCTCCGAGTGGGAATGCTGAAGCCATGTTCAGAATCCTGTTCCGCCTGTACCTGGTCACGATCGTCTCCTACAGCGCGGCGATTTACCTGGTACCGGACCTGGTGATCAAGCTGTTTCACGAGCGCTTTGTCAGCTACAACCTCGACTATTCCCGCGGCCTGCAAAGCCTGATCGTCAAGCAGTTTCATGGCGTGCCGCAGGAGCAGTGGCCTGGCCTGGCCGAGCAGATGGACAAGGAGTTCGCGCCGCTGCACATCGTACTGTCACCCATCGACGACGCTGATTTCTCTCCGGCGGAGCGCCAACGCCTGCAGCGCGGCGAGAAGGTTGTGCGCATCGGTGACTGGGGCTGGCGCACCCTGGCGGTGGCGCCTCTGAACGAGCAAACCGTGGTCAAGATGGTGGTGCCGCCGGATCCGCTGGACGTCAACCTGTTGTACTGGAGCATTAACCTCCTGATAGGCGCGACCATGCTCGCCTGCCTGTTACTGTGGCTGCGCGCGCACTGGCGTGATCTGGAGCGCCTCAAGGGTACCGCCGAACGTTTCGGCAAAGGACAACTGAGTGAGCGCACGAATATTTCGCCGCGCTCCAACATCGGCAGCCTGGCGAACGTGTTTGACACCATGGCCAGTGACATCGAAAGCCTGCTCAACCAGCAGCGAGACCTGCTCAATGCCGTCTCTCACGAACTGCGCACGCCCCTCACACGCCTGGATTTCGGCCTGGCGCTGGCACTCTCCGATGATTTGCCAGCGGCCACTCGCGAGCGCTTGCAAGGCTTGGTGGCACACATTCGCGAACTGGATGAACTGGTGCTGGAGTTGCTGTCCTACAGCCGCCTGCAAAATCCTGCGCGTCTGCCTGAGCAAGTCGAGGTCTCGCTGGATGAGTTCATCGACAGCGTGCTGGGCAGTGTCGACGAAGAGCTGGAGTCGCCGGACATCGTCATCGACGTGTGGCTGCATGGCCAGCTTGAGCGCTTCAGCCTCGACCCACGCCTCACCGCGCGGGCGCTGCAGAACCTATTGCGCAATGCCATGCGCTATTGCGAGAAACGTATCCAGGTCAGCGTGCAGGTGCTGGCGCACGGTTGCGAGATCTGGGTGGATGACGACGGGATCGGAATCCCTGACGACGAACGTGAGCGAATTTTCGAACCCTTCTACCGGCTTGATCGCAGCCGCGATCGCGCCACCGGAGGCTTTGGGCTGGGCCTGGCCATCAGCCGTCGAGCCCTGGAGGCCCAAAGCGGCACACTTACGGTGGAGGCTTCGCCCCTGGGCGGCGCCCGGTTCAGGTTGTGGTTGCCGAACGTAGCATGATATGGACGAACGGCCCCGCCAAGGGCCAGGGCCTGGTGCTGATTCAGCCTGCGGCGTCGCTGCCGTTTCAGGTTTTCGATGAGGCGTTGATCGCCTCGGCCAGATCCTGATAGGCCTCGCAGCGGGTGTCGCCGCAGATGGACTTGATGTGCTGCAACTGTTCCTGTGCCAGGTCCAGTCGGCCCTTGATCACATAGGCTTCGCCGAGGTATTCGCGGACCTGTGCATACTGCGGGTCAAGTTTGACCGACTGCAGGTAATAGCCGATGCCTTCGTCGGTGCGCCCCAGTTTGCGCGTGGCGTACCCGCGATAGTTCAGTGCCTTGGCGGTGTTGGGTTGTTTCAGCGTGTCGAGCAGCGCCAGGGCTTCTTCGTAGCGACCATCCTTGGCCAGGCGATAGGCGTAAGTGGTGCGGTCGGCGTCAGGCAGCAGGCTGCTGTCCTGCATCAGGCATTTTTGCTGCTTGCTGTCCCAGACCTGGCCTTTGGGACAATTGGGCTTGGCCGGCTCCTCGTCTTCGTCAGCGTTGGCGAAGGCAAGGGAGCTGGATAGCGCAGCGGCCAGCAGCAGGGGGGAGCACCAGGCAAGACGAGTATTCATTAGCCAATCCTCAGGGGTGATACTTAAAGAACATCGCCGCGCCGGCAAATGTTCATTTCTTTGCAGCGCTCCCTGTAAGCAAAGCTCAAATGATGGTGTCCTGCCTGACTGCTGATCAGGTCAGCAGGCGGATCGGTGCTCCCGTTGCCCAGGCCTGGATGTCTTCAATCATCTGAGAAAAGAACAGCTGATAGTTCTGCTGGCTCACGTAGCCCACATGCGGTGTTGCCAACACAGTGTCGAGTGTTCGGAACGGGTGATGGGCTGGCAAGGGTTCTTGTTCGAACACATCCAGGGCCGCGCCGCCCAATTGCTGTTTTTGCAACGCCTTGATCAGCGCCGCCTCGTCCACGATCGGTCCGCGTGCGGTATTGACCAGCAGCGAGTGGGGCTGCATCCACCCCAGCGCCTCGGCGTCCACCAGCCCACGGCTGCGCTCGCTGAGTACCAGATGCACCGACAGTACGTCGGCCTGCTCGAACAACTGCTGCTTGCTGACATGAGTCACGCCGACGGCCGCCGCTCGCTCGGGGGTCAGGTTTTCGCTCCAGGCGATCACCCGCATGCCGAAGGCCTGGCCGAAACCGGCGACTTTCTGGCCGATGCTGCCGAGGCCCAGAATGCCCAAGGTCTTGCCGTGCAGATCGCCCCCCAGGCCTTGCTGCCAGTGGCCGGCCCGCAGGGCGTTGGCTTCGGCGAGCAGATTGCGCGTGGCCGCCATGATCAACGCCCAGGTCAACTCCGGTGCGGCGTGCTTGTAACTGTCGCTGCCGCAGACCTGAATTCCCAGGGCTGCCGCGGCCTTGAGGTCCAGGGCCGCATTGCGCATGCCCCCGGTCACCAGCAGCTTGAGGTTGGGCAGGCGGCGCAGCAGGTCTTCATCGAAGCGCGTGCGCTCACGCATCACGCAGATCACCTGGAAGGCCTGCAGGCGCTGAGCGAGGGTGGCGTTATCGGCCGGGAAGTCGTGAAGGAAACTCACCAGGCCAATGGCGTCCAGTGCTGTCCAGTCCACCACGTCGCGCGCCACGTCCTGCCAGTCATCGAGCACCGCAATCTGCACAGCCATTGGCCTTACCTCATCAAGGAACGGAGTTGGTCTTGCTTAACCAGGCGAGCAAGGCCTGATGAAATTTTTCCGGTTCTTCCATTTGCGGTGCATGGCCCATGCCGGGGAATTCCACCAGGGTCGACTGTGGAATCAGTTTGGCCACTTCTTTGCCCAGCACTTCGTAATGGCCGATTTTCGCCTTGACCTGCGGCGGTGCGATGTCCTTGCCGATGGCCGTGGTATCGGACGTGCCTATCAGCAACAGGGTGGGCACCTTAAGGTCCTTGAATTCGTAGTACACCGGCTGGGTGAAGATCATGTCGTAGATCAGCGCCGAATTCCACGCCACCTGGGTCTTGCCCGGCCCTTTGGCCAGGCCTGCATACATGTCGACCCAACGGTCGTATTCAGGCTTCCAGCGCCCGTCATAGTAGGTGCTGCGCTCGTAGTCGCGAATGCCTTGTGCGGTTACTTTCAGCTCACGCTCATACCATTGGTCCACGGTGCGATAGGGCACGCCGAGGGCTTTCCAGTCTTCAAGGCCAATGGGGTTCACCATGGCCAGTTGATCGACCTGTTCGGGGTATTGCAGCGCGTAGCGGGTGGCGAGCATGCCGCCGGTGGAATGCCCCAGCAGGGTCGCCTTCTGGATGCCCAGGGCCTTGAGCAGTTGCTGGGTATTGGTCGCCAGTTGCTGGAAGCTGTACTGATAATGTGCTGGCTTGCTTGAGGTGCAGAAGCCAATCTGGTCCGGTGCGATGACCCGGTACCCGGCTTTGCTCAGCGCCTTGATCGAGGTGTCCCAGGTCGCGCCGCAGAAGTTCTTGCCATGCATCAGCACCACGCTGCGGCCGTTGGACTTGCCTTCGGCGGCGACGTCCATGTAGCCCATCTGCAGGGATTCACCTTGGGACTCAAAGGCAAAATGCTTCACCGTGTAGGGGTACTCGAAGCCCTGCAATTGCGGGCCATATTCCGGACCTTCGGCGTAGGCAAGAGCCGGCAGCGCAGCGCTCAACAGCAGGCCGGGCAGCCAGCGGGAAAAGGCGAGGGACATGGGTGAACTCCTTGGTAATCGACCGATCCTGGGACGGCCTCATTAGGGCAACATTAAACAGGCAATACGCGGGGCCGATCGTTCAACCGGCCAAGCCCAGGGTCGCCACGGCCACTACACCGTAACGCGCGCCCTTGGCGAAAGTGACAATCAGCAGGAATCGGCCCAATGGCTCACGCATTACGCCAGCCACCAGGGTCAGCGGGTCGCCGATAATCGGCAGCCAACTGAGCAGCAGCGACCAATGGCCATAACGCTGGTAGTGCACCCGGGCTTTTTCCAGGTGTCGGGGGCTCACCGGAAACCAGCGACGATCACGAAAGCGCTCGATACCGCGCCCCAGCCACCAGTTCACCAATGACCCCAGGACGTTGCCCAGGGTCGCGACCGCCAGCAGCACCCAAAGCCAGTACTTGCCGCTGAGCAGCAAACTCACCAGCAGGGCTTCCGATTGCAACGGCAGCAAGGTGGCGGCGCCGAACGCGGCGAGGAAAAGCCCCAGGTAGGCGCCGACAATCACTTGGCCGGATAGTCCGCCACCACCACGTCAGCGCCAGCCTTGTTCAGGCCGATCACCTGATAGGCGTCGCTCATGCCGTCCATTTCCATTCCGGGCGAACCCATGGGCATGCCGGGGGCGGCCACGCCCAGCAAATCGTCGCGCTTGCTCAAGGCCAGCACCTGATCGGCCGGCACGTGGCCCTCGACAAATTTGCCATTGATGAGCCCGGTGTGGCAGGACGCCAGGCGTGGCGGCACGCCGTGTTTCTGTTTGAACGCGCTCATGTCGGCTTCAACATGGTCCTCGACCTTGAAACCATTGGCTTCCAGGTGGCTGATCCACTTTTTGCAGCAGCCGCAGTTGGCGTCACGATGGACCTCGATTGGGATGAGGTCGGCGGCCTGGGCCAGGGAAGAAATGAACAAGGCGCTCAAGGCAGCCAGTCGCAGGTGGGTTCGCATGGGGAGTCTCGTCTCGAATTGCGGCCGGAAACATTCATTTTGACCTTTTTCGACGGCCAGGCCTTCAATGAGTGTTTCCAAGTGCTACAAAATGCGCAGGAAGGATCAAGGCGGATCCATCCTGAGGCAAAACCTGGGGTGCAACTGCACCGCAAACCATCGGTGCCGGCTGGAATCGAGTCCTGTAACATGATGACCCGCCTGTACCCCGACAGGCAGGCGGCTATATTTTCACGTTCAGGAATTACCCATGACCCAGTCACAACGTTTGAAGTATTCGATTTTGATCTCGCTGGTAGTGCTGGCGATCATGTTTGGCTTGTCTTATCTGCAGAACACCGGCGTCATCGGCGAAAAAACCTTCCAGTACATCGCCATTGGCGTGGCGGTGCTGGTGGTGGTGATCAACGGCGTGATGCGTCGCAAGGTCAAGCCCTGAACGACGCACACCGGATGCTTATTCGCCGTGCAATGCGGCGAATGCCTGGGGATTGAGGCTGTAGCTCTTGTCCGGGTTGAGGTTGATAACCCCTTCGCTGCACAAGCGTTTCAACACTTCGCGCACGCTGAGAAAGGACAGGGGGATATCCAGGTCCAGCAGTTGGCTGTGCACCCCGCGCACGCCCAGGGAACGCTCCTGTTCGGCGGCGCTCAACAGGGCGTCGATGACTTTGAGGCGGATCAGGCTGGTGCGCAGGCCGAAGCTCTTGAGCAGGACCCTGATGCGTTCGTTGCCATGGCGATCGGTACGTTGATCGAAAACGCCGGCACCAATGGATGTTCCCATTGGCGCAATGCTACCGTCCGTTGGCAGTTGCGAGTTGTACATGCAAAAACTCCTTTTCCGAGCTTTGTCCGGTAAATGATGGGTGCTCTCATTTAATAAGACGGATGAGATGGCCAAATCATGAAGGCTCAAATGTAGAAATTTTGTCGACGCCATGTCGGCAAGGTGTGAGCGGCCTTGAAGACGGGGTTGCAGGCGCTAAATTTTTGCCCGGGATTTTCGTTCTTGGGGGAAGGCCAGTCGCGTACGTACAGTCAATGACTGGCATTTTCGATCAGGAGCGAGCGTGATTATTTCCCGGCAGTTGACCCGATTGAGCCTTGCGGGTGTATTGGCAGCGGTGAACGTTGCGGCAAGCGCGCAGCCGAACGAGGCCACCGCAGATATCCGGCGCACCAGTTTTGGCGTACCGCACATTCGCGCCGACAACGAGCGCGGCCTGGGCTACGGCATCGGTTATGCCTATGCGCAAGATAATCTGTGCTTGCTGGCGAACGAGATTGTCACGGTCAATGGCGAGCGCTCGCGCTACTTCGGCCCGACCCAGTTGACCGTGGAAGAGCGGGAGAACCAGGTCAGCGACGTGTTTTTCACCTGGCTCAACACGCCCCAGGCGGTTGCCGCATTCTGGCAGGCGCAAACGCTCCCCGTGCGCGAGCTGGTGGAAGGTTATGTGGCAGGCTTCAACCGCTCCCTGAAAGAAACCCGGGCCAAGGGCCTGCCCCCGCAGTGCCAGGGCGAATGGGTGCGCGACATCACCACGCAGGATCTGGTCAAGCTGACCCGGCGCTTGCTAGTCGAGGGAGGGGTTGGTCAGTTTGCCGAAGGACTGGCGGGTGCCTCGCCGCCCCAGGCAGGCGCTGCACAGGCCGGCCCGCCGGCTTCGTTCCAGGTGGCGTCCACGCGCCTGCAGCGTTTTGCCCTGGATCGCGGCAGTAACGCCGTGGCCGTGGGTAGCGAGCGTTCCTTCAACGGGCGCGGGATGTTGCTGGCCAACCCGCACTTTCCCTGGGTCGGCGGCATGCGCTTCTACCAGATGCACCTGACCATTCCCGGCCAGCTGGACGTGATGGGCGCCGCGTTGCCTGGGCTGCCGATGATCAACATCGGTTTCAACCAGCACCTGGCCTGGACCCACACGGTGGATTCGTCCAAACACTTTACCTTGTACCGCCTGGAGCTCGATCCCAAGGACCCGACCCGCTATTTGCTGGATGGCAAGTCGCTGCCGATGACCCGGCAGACCGTGATGGTAGAGGCAAAAACTGCGGACGGTCAGGTGCAGCCGATGACACGCGAAGTCTACAGCTCGCGATTCGGCCCCGTGGTGCAATGGCCCGGCAAGCTGGACTGGGATTCGCAGTTCGCCTACAGCCTGCGCGATGCCAATCTGGAAAACGATCGGGTGTTACAGCAGTGGTACTCGATGAACCGCGCAACCAGCCTTGGCCAGTTGCAAGCGTCAGTGCACAAGATCCAGGGTATCCCCTGGGTCAACACCCTGGCCGCCGATGATCAGGGCCAGACGCTCTACATGAACCTTTCGGTCGTGCCCAACGTGAATGCCGCGAAACTGGCGGCGTGCAGCGACCCGCGCGCCGGCCTGCAGATGATCGTGCTCGATGGTTCTCGCAGCGAATGCGCGTGGGACGTCGATCCCCAGGCTGTGCAACCCGGTATTTATGCCGCTGCCGACTTACCGCAACTGCTGCGCAAGGACTTCGTGCAGCACGCCAATGACTCGGCGTGGATGGTCAACCCGGCGCAACCGCTGACTGGATTCTCCCCGTTGATCAGCCAGCAGGAACAGCCGCTGGGGCTGCGTTCGCGCTTTGCGCTGGAGCGCCTGCAGGCCTTGGCAAAGGGGCGTATTGGCGCCGCCGACCTGCAACGCATGGTGCTGGATGATGAGGTCTACCTCGCCGGCCTGGTGATGCCGGATATGCTGCAGCTATGCGCTTCAGGCCAAGGGGCTGATGAGCAGCAACTCGCCGCGGTATGCAGTAGCCTCAAAGTCTGGGACCGCAGGGCGAATCTGGACAGTGGTATCGGATTTGTGCACTTCCAGAACCTGATGCAGGCGCTGCAGGAGTCGCCTGATGCATGGCGTGTGGGTTTCGATCCACAAGACCCGCAGCACACGCCGCGCGGGCTGCGGGTGGATGAGCCGCAGGTTGCCGAAACGATTCGTGGAGCGATGTTGGCGTCGTTGGAGCAGACGGCCAAAATGGGCTTGAACGAGCACAGTCGCTGGGGCGACATTCAGGTGGCCAGCAGTGGCGGGCAGCAGACGCCGATCCATGGCGGGCCAGGCACCTTGGGTGTGTACAACGCGATACAGAGCGTGCCCAGGAGTGACGGCCGGCTCGAGGTGGTGAGCGGCACCAGTTACCTGCAGGTGGTGACCTTCGATGAAAAGGGGCCACACGCCCAGGGACTGCTGGCGTTTTCGCTGTCCAGCGATCCCCAGTCAAAGCATTCGCGGGATCAGACCGAGGCGTTTTCCCGGAAGAAGCTCAGCGTCTTGCCGTTTACCCAACAGCAGATCGAGGCAGATCCGCAGTATCGGGTCGAGCGGATCAGTGAGGGGGATGGCCGGTAGGCGCGACCCTGTGAGAGCGAGTCTTTGCACATGAGCCTTTGGGAAACACTACGTGGGAGCGAGCCTGCTCGCGATAGCGGACTCACAGGCAGCAATGATGCCGGACCCGACAGCCTAATCGCGAGCCTGGTCGCTCCGGCAGGGGGCAAGTATCAGATTTTTGGGGCCTGTTGCGGCATGGCGTTGAGCACCGGGTTACCGTCCTTGTTGCGGGTCACGTACACCGGCAGCACCTTGGGCAGCGAGGCCGCCAAAGAATTGAGCTCCTTGATGTTGTAGATTCCGCCGATCCGCAGCGCACCGGTGTTGTGGTCGGCGACCGCCAGGGGTTTGCTTAGATAGCGGTTGATCAAGGGCAGGGCGTTGCTCAGCGTCAGGTCATCGAGCACCAGCTTGCCGCTGCGCCAGGCCAGCGAGTTGTCGTTGTCGTAGGTCTGGCTGATGCGCGCAGTGTAGTCTCCGTGACCATAGCTGGCCTGCATGGCAGGACCCAGGCGCAGGCCATCACCTGGAAGGTCATCGTTACTGCTGACCAGCACCGAACCCTCGACCAGGTTCACCCGTACCTGATCCTCATACATCCAGACATTGAATTGAGTCCCGGTGACCCGAATCCGCCCGTCAGCGGCCTTCACGATGAACGGGTGGCTCGTGTCGTGGCTGACTTTGAAAAAGGCCTCACCCTTGTTCAAGGTAACGCGGCGCTGATCCTTGTAGTTGGTGAAAGTCAGGTTACTGCCCAGGTTCAGCTCGACTTCGCTGCCATCACTGAGGGTCACATGGCGCACCGTATCGCCCGCTTCAATGTGCTCGTAGGCATTGGGCAGCCAACCGAGGTTCCAGCCGCTGTAGGCGGCCAACGGTAGCGCCACCGCACAGACCGCTGCTGCAATACCGAAGGTTCGCCAAGGGGAGGCAGGCTTGAAGGGGAGGGCAGCCGCACCTTCGGTGGCCGGACGCGGCAGGTCGCCAGCGACTTCCCAGATCTCCAGCATCGCTTCGTACTCAAACGCGTGCAGCGGATGAGCATCCCGCCACTGCTCAAACGCCAGGCGCTCTTGCGCGGTGCAGTCGATGGCATGCAGACGCATGCACCAGTGCGCCGCGGCATCGGTAATGGCGTCGTATTCGGCTTGCGGAAGGGGGGTGTCGGTCATTGACTCATCCTGATTTCCTGCATTCTAACCTTTGCAGGAAGTCGGCGAGAACACCGTCATGGCAATTACCCATCAAACAGCAATGTTTTTCATTTAAACCTGCCGTTCAAAGGGCCGCCTGGTTAATAGTTATCGCCAAATTCCCCGCCGGGTCGGTTACATTAATCCGGTTGAACGCCGCCCGGTCGAAAGATTGACAGGCCGTGCAGCTCGCGTTTAATCGGTTTGTTTGTCATTACACGCTGTTGCCCCCTCCAATAATTAATCTGGAGCTTCAGATGTCCGCGCCACACGAACTTGCCACGCCTACGGCTTCGCAAAATCTGTCTTTTGATGAATTGACCCAGTTACTGGAAAAGATCTTCCTGCGCCATGGCACCAGCGCCGACGTCGCCCGCACCCTGGCCCTCAACTGCGCGGGCGCCGAACGGGACGGCGCGCACAGCCATGGCGTGTTCCGCATTCCCGGGTATGTGTCGACCCTGCAAAGTGGCTGGGTCAGCGGCCAGGCCATCCCGCTGGTAGAAGACGTGGCCTCAGGCTTCGTCCGGGTCGATGCCGGCAACGGGTTTGCCCAGCCTGCACTGGCGGCAGCGCGCGCTTTGCTGGTGGAGAAGGCTCGCAGTGCAGGCATCGCAGTGCTGGCAATCCGCAACTCCCATCACTTCGCCGCGTTGTGGCCCGATGTTGAACCCTTTGCCTACGAAGGGCTGGTGGCTTTGAGCGTGGTCAACAGCATGACCTGCGTGGTGCCGCACGGTGCCGACCGGCCGCTGTTTGGCACTAATCCGATTGCCTTCGCCGCGCCACGCGCCGACGGCGATCCCATCGTCTTTGATCTGGCCACCAGCGCGATTGCCCATGGTGACGTGCAGATCGCCGCGCGCAAGGGCGAGCGTCTGCCAGCGGGCATGGGCGTCGACAGCCTTGGCCAGCCGACCCAGGACCCAAAGGCCATCCTTGAGGGCGGCGCTTTGCTGCCGTTTGGCGGGCACAAGGGCTCAGCACTGTCGATGATGGTGGAGTTGCTGGCGGCAGCGTTGACAGGTGGTAATTTTTCGTTCGAGTTCGACTGGTCCAACCACCCCGGAGCCAAGACCCCGTGGACCGGACAGTTGCTGATTGTGATCGACCCGAGCAAGGCCGCCGGGCAGAGTTTTGCCGAGCGCAGCCAGGAACTGGTGCGGCAGATGCATGGTGCAGGGCTTAAACGCTTGCCGGGGGACCGCCGTCATCAACTACGGACCAAGTCAGCGGCTGGAGGTATCGAGCTGGATGCGCAGACATTGGACAATCTGCGGGCGCTTGCGGGGGACTAGAACTGCCTTAGGCTGAAACGCCGAAGCAGCTGGCAACGCCAGCCGCTTCGGAGGTTGCGCTTGAATCAGCGGCGACCGAGTAGCAGTCCCACCACCAGGCCGAAGCCTGCGGAGATCGCCACGGTCTGCCACGGATGGCCCCCTATGTAGGTCTCGGTGGCTTCTACGGCAGGCTTGGTGCGATCGCGCACGCTGCTGACCGAGTCCATGGCTTGCTGGAGTTTTTGGGCGACCTGTCCGCGAAGGGTTTCTGCCTCCTCACCGACCAGTGATGCGCTGCTCTTGAGCAGTTTGTCCGACTCTTCGATCAACGCTTGCAACTCGCTGAACGCTTGATCCTTGATTTGATCTTCGGCGATTTGCGCGGCAGTTTTCCGGGCCATTGAAGTACTCCTTGCTGATGGATGGACAGTGAACAATGGAGTGTAGAGCGGCAGGAAAAGTTGCAGGGATTTAGCGCGAAAATGTGATCCTTGAGAAAATCCAGCGCAGGACATTTCCTACCAGGGTGTAAGATGTCGCCAATTTACACAGCAGGTAAACCCCATGAGCTTCAATCTGGCCGACAAACCCCTTTCCGAGCGCGCCGCGCTTGAAGATGAAAAATCCCGTCTGTTCGATCTCTGGCAAAGCAACCTGGGCAAAGCCAAGGGCGAGGCCGCACGGTTGTTTGGCGAGCGCGCCAAACGCAAAGGTAAATGGGCCGAGTGGGTCCGTTCCGAGCTCGACGCCATGTCGCCCCCGGAATTTGCCAACATGGTGCGCAGTGAAGTCAATCGCTTGATGGCTGCCAAGTAGCCAACCCGGCGCCATGGGGTAGCGCTGATCGCCGTGGACTTGGGCGAATCTCATTGCCTAGAGCGGCTGCGGACTACGATGACCCCAAGAGTTTTCTGACTTCGGCAATGATCAAGTCGATGTTGAATGGCTTCGCCAATACCGCATCAACCAAATCCGACTTGTGCATTCCAATATGTGCCTGAGCACCGTTCATCAGGATGATCGGCAACTGATCAGCGCAAGGAAGGCTCCGGACGGCTGTGGCGAATTCCAGGCCGTCCATGACCGGCCTCATAAAGTCGGTGATGATCAAGGCAGGCTGTTCTCTACCCAGAACCTCGAGCCATTTACGCCTGGAGCATGGTTGGCTAGCCGACATGGAGCAACATTACCCCGACACAAACCACAGCGCCAAAACCAGGCACCGCGCGATACCGCCTGGTCGCCCACGTTCTCGGTAAACTCGTCGTACTGGGCATCGACGTAGGCGAAGTTAGCTTCCGCCATCAGCCTGGAAGTGACTTGCAGCTTGCCCGTCAGCTCGATTCCCTTTGAAGTCTGCTGACCGGCCTGCGTTGTATTGTTGATGTTGTCAGGGGCAGTGATCGAAAAATCTCTAAGAACGATTGGGTAAGCGGCGAGTTGTTAAAAGAATGCGGAGCGAAAGAATGAAGATCTTATAAAGATTAAAGTAGGGTGGTTAAATCAGGGCAATTTTTTAGTAGTGGGTATTTTTCTTTGGCCGGGCTTCATTTTGTCGCTTTTCGATGGAGGGTTTCTGACAGTTGTTTTCGATTGCGCGGTTACGGCTCAAATGCTCAAAAACAAAAGATGCCAATCCGAACAATCCAATAATTGAAATGATCATAATTCCCAGGTCTGAGCTGCTCATAATGTTCTTCCGTCGAAATGTGTTCCGGAGGATAAAATATCTATGGCGGAACTCAAGGCGATCTACGATTTCTTTACGATCTTTTTGCTACTGCGCAGCCATCGCCAATGATGGTCACTCAGCTGACCGATTATTGATATTTGACGATATTTTGAAGAATGAGCGGGCCGCCTAGCCCTAAGAGTTTTCCTCCTTCATCGATCGTACCAAGCGATATCGGGGCGAAGCCCAACTGATCGACCAGTTCGGTAACGATTATGTTGGCATCTTGATCTCGGCTCCAAACAAACATCACTCTGCGCCCTCCATCCTGCGTAGGGTGTTCGGCTAATCGTGCGGCAGGAAGCTGAGTCCGCGCTCAAGGCCTGTTCGAGGGGCTGCGCAACGATGCTGTCGCCCAGCTCGACCAGCACCTTGCCCGGCCCAGCCGGGCGGTGGTTGATAGATCGGATAAAAATCAGTCCGATTGGCTAGCGTTCCAGCTTCGATTAAAAATGATTTTGTGAATTCGATCGGAGAAGAACTCAGCACGCTGCAGGCATGTGAAAAATTGCCTACAACAGGTTTGGAACGGATTGCTGTTCTCTTATAATGTTGATCAGTGTATGTAGTGCTGGGTGATTGTATCTACGACTACCGTAATATATATGGAATGGATCTTCCGCGGATGCGTGCTGTGGAAGTATCAATCTCAGTGTTTCAGACTTTAATTCCGGTGTTATTCGTGCTTCAAGCACATAGGCGATGCCCACGCCCGCTTTAGCGGCAGAGATAGTTGTGGCTGTATCATTGATGGTCACCAATCCTGGAACACGAATTTTCCTGCGCTCACCCTCAACCTGCAGCTCCCAGCGAAAGCTCGAGTTATCTCCCAAAAGTAGTTGAAGACAGGTGTGATGCTCCAGATCTTCTATGGTCATCGGCGCTCCGTGTTGCTCGACATAGCCTGGCGAGGCCACCAAAACCCAGCGCTGAGGCCCGCTCAACGGTAATGCGACCATGTCTTTCGGAACATGATGACCGTAGCGTATACCCGCGTCGTATCCCTCGGCCACAATATCAATGGGCCTGTTATCGACCACTACCGTAAGACGCACGCCTGGACAGCGTCGGACGAATTCAGGGAGTGCTGGTGCGATCAGCAGATCGGCAGCATCTGCAAATACATTGAGACGAATCTCACCAAGATTGCCAACGCCTGGCGCTTCAAACGTTTCAAGCGCGGCGCCGATCTTGTTGAAGCCATCTTCCAGACGCTCCGCTAAATCCAGCCCCAAAAAAGTGGGCGATACGGCACGACTTGTCCTGTTCAGTAACTTTGCGCCCAAGCGGTCTTCGAGCCGCCGTATGGCATGGCTCAAAGCCGAAGGAGTCAGGCCCAATTCTTTAGCTGCTGATTTGAAACTTCCCCATCGGACGATGGACAGGAAAACCTTCAGGTCTGCGAAATCGATGCGATTTTTCTGGGTCATGGATGAATAGGTTTCAAGGAGTTGATGAGCTGCTTTCAGTTTAGCCTGTGCGAATATCAGCACCCCGTCAACGACCTGATGACATCGCCAAACTACCGGGTGATCGGGAATATTCGCCAGTGGCGTCATGTAGGGCTAAGAGAAGAGGAAGCAGATATGCATCACCGAGTCATTGGACGCACGGGCAGAAAAGTCTCCGAAATTGGATTTGGTGCATGGGCCATCGGTGGAGCCTGGGGTGAGGTTTCAGAGTCTGATGCTAAAGCGGCACTTCACGGGGCATTGGACCAAGGCACAACGTTCATCGATACCGCGGACGTCTACGGTGACGGACGATCAGAGCGCATCATTGCAGATGTGATGAAAGAGCGAGGCGGGGAGCGGCCTTTTATCGCGACAAAAGCTGGAAGGAGGTTAAATCCTCATGTGGCTGAAGGCTACACGCGAGCGAATCTGAACGATTTCGTAGACCGCTCCCTGCGAAACCTGCAAACAGATTGTCTCGACCTTGTTCAACTTCATTGCCCACCTACCGAAATTTACTATCAACCCGATGTCTTTCAGGTAATGGAGGACATGATTACCGCAGGGAAAATACGTCACTACGGCGTTTCGGTGGAAAAGGTCGAAGAGGCTTTGAAGGCTATCGAATACCCTGGTGTCGTTTCGGTTCAGATGATCTACAACATCTTCCGTCAGCGGCCCGCTTCTCTTTTCATGCAAGAGGCTAAAAAACGTGGAGTTGGGGTTATCGTTCGCGTGCCTTTGGCTTCCGGTTTGCTAAGTGGGAAAATGACGAACGCTACTACTTTCGCTGCGGATGATCATCGCTTGTTCAATCGAAATGGGGAGGCGTTCGATAAAGGCGAAACCTTCGCCGGCGTACCGTTTGATGTAGCGCTGGAAGCCGTCGAGCGACTTTGGCCCTTAGTGCCGCAGGGCGTGACAATGGCGCAGTTTGCATTGCGCTGGATTTTGATGGAGTCCGGGGTGACGACTGTCATCCCGGGGGCCAAGAATCCACAGCAAGCCAAAGCAAATAGTGATTCGAGTGACTTGGCGCCGATTTCTGACGAGTCGATGCAAGCGGTTCGTGACCTGTATGAATCGAAAATCGCCTCTCATGTGCATCACCAATGGTAATTCATTGACTTGAAACCTCATTGGTCTTGAAAGGAGCGGCGGGCATTAACTCAGTAGACGCAGTCAGGCTTAGCGTCGCAATTGCGCCAATTGTTCCTTTAATCGTGCGACTTCACTTTCAAGTTCACGGACTCGCTCGCGAGCCTCAACCTCAACGCTGACGTCCTTCTGGATACCGATGAAGTACGTCAGTTGATCTGCGTCGTTAAACACAGGGGTAATCGACAGTTCGTTCCAGAAAGCGCTGCCATCCTTGCGATAGTTGCGAATGATTTGCCGGCAGGGGTGAAAGTTCTTTATCGCCTCCCGGATTGTTGCCAGGCCGCTTTGGTCGCGGTCATTACCCTGCAGAAAGCGACAGTCCTGGTAAAGGATGTCGTCAACACCGTAGCCCGTCAGGCGCTGGAAGGCGGGGTTGGCGTAGATCAGTATGTTCTCGTCGCCTTCCTGCTCTGCTACCACGATGCCATCGTTGGATGCTTCAACCATCAGTTGAAGCAGTTCTGCATTGATCATTTTCTGAGCCCCAGTGAATGTCACATCATTTTAGGACAACTTGGGGTTTCAAAATGCTTTCGACACAATTCGACAGCATTCCTATGACTGACCAAGGCGCCGCCAGCGAGAAAGGTATGCGCGGACAGGCGCGACCTTTGGTGTCAAGCTGGTCGCCCGATCAGTTGCAGGAACTCGTGGCGCGTAGCGGACGACTCGCGAAAGGCGCCCAGCATCACTGATGAGGTCATCACCGAGTTTTGCTTCTCCACGCCTCGCATCATCATGCACATGTGCTTGGCCTCTATGACCACAGCCACGCCGGCGGCATCGGTGATGTGCTGAATGGCGTCGGCGATTTGTTTTGTGAGGTTTTCCTGAATCTGTAAGCGGCGGGCAAACATATCAACCACCCGTGCGACCTTCGACAGCCCCAGTACTCTTCCGGTGGGGATGTATGCGACGTGAGCCTTGCCGATGAAGGGCAGCATGTGATGCTCACACAATGAATACAGTTCGATATCACGCACGATGACCATTTCATCATTTAGCGATTCGAACAGTGCACCGTTGATCACTTCTTCCAGGCTCATCGTGTAGCCGTTGCACAGGTATTGCATCGCCTTGGCTGCGCGTTTGGGCGTGTCCAGCAATCCTTCACGCTCAGGGTTCTCGCCTACGCTGACAAGAATTTCACGGTAGTGGTCGGCTAATGATGGGTTCATTTCTATTCCTCGCAGCCATGCTGCGGTTCATGTGACGGCCATCCTTGGCTTTAGGGGCGTTTGGGCTGCGTAAGATCTGACTCAGGAACACGAGCTTCGCCCTGTCACCTGTCGCTCAGGTTCTTCCTCAGGCCGTACCTGAGCGAAGCATCCTAGGGCTGCTTAGTTTTGCAGGTGAGATGCTCGCCAGGTACGGGTTTTGATTCCGGCACTGTGCAAGAGCTGTCGACACATCGACGGCGACCCTCTGGATGAGGCAACCAGGCCAAATTGGGGCGTAAGCGGCAGAAGAGGCGATAGCCTGCGGCGAGCAGCGGCCGGACTGCACGCCATGTCAGTGGCGTTGCCCAGAACCCCAGGCCGGCGGCTCGCCAACTCCATAGAGTGGCGTCCAGTCCGGTTACCCAGCGGCCATCGGCAAAACGGGCATGCAGCGAGGACTGCATTTGCTCGAGCGTAAACCCGAGTGTCCTTGCGTCGAAGGCATCACTGCTGATGTCTACAAACAGCAGTCGACTCCCTGCGGCGTGTCGGCGCAGGATCTTGATTTCACGCGCGCACAGCGGGCATGTACCGTCAAAGTACAGCGTCAGTGGCCAATGCTCTTTATTGTACATTGATGTCTATCTTGTATAGGTTTTGTACAAGATAAGCCTAAAAAAACCAACTGACAATCATGGTCATTCGTTTGCCGTGAAAATGATCCGCCCGCCCGCCGGGCAGCGTTCAAAGTAGAGATCACAAGAGCAGCAATAGCGCTGCGCGCGGCGGGCTGCACAGTCCTGCTCGGTTCAACTTCAAGCGCGGATCATCAAGCCACTCGCCGCAGTGCCGCGGCCATGCCGCCGCCTATCGCAGCCATGCCAACAACCAAACAGGGGAATGACACCCACCAAGGTATGGCGGCGGTCATCATGCTGAACTCCGACATGCCGCCAATGCTTGCGATCAGGTTGAGTGGAAGGAAAACCACGTTTATCAGGGTCAGGTTGCGCAGCGCCAGGTTCATGCCATTGTTCGCCAGATTGCCACGTGCCTCTATCAGATTCGCAAACACCTTGGCGTGGATCCTTGCCTGTTGGTAGCTCTGCTCGTTCTCGATAATCAGATCGTTGAGCGAGTCCAGTTGACTTGGGCCGAACCCGTGGCGCTGGCCATGGCTTCGAAGCAGGGCGAGTACTGCGCCATTGCTCTGAATGGCGTTCACGTAGTACACAAGGCTTTCGCTCAAATTGTACATCTGCACCAGTTGCTGGTTATCCATTGTGCGGCTGACTTGTTGCTGCACCTCGCGGGCCATCTGCTTGACAACACGCAAGTGGCCCAAATAGTGATGCACACTTTCAGCCAGCAGCGCCATCAGCACATCCAGAGGGCCGCTCAGCGCTGAGTCGCTCTCCAAACCTGCTAGAAGTGAGTTGCTCGCGCAGATCACCACCAACCTCTGCTCGCTCAACACCACTCCGAACGACGACACATTGAACGCTCGGCCATCGAAGCTCTCCGGTCGCTTCCAGATCAGGAACAGATGGTCTGGCTTGATCTCGATGCGCGCTACTTCGTCCGGGTCCAGGGATGACTCCAGCGCCTGGGCGCCGATCCCCAATCGTTCCCGGAGCAGCAACTGCTCGCCGGCATCCGGTGCGACGCACAGCCAGACACTGGCTTGATCGTCGGGCGCCTGGCACAGGTTACCTTCCTGAATGCTGTAGGCTTCGATCATCGCTTACCACGCCTGGCCGCGATGTTTGAGTTCCAGCCTCTGGATAAATGCTTGAAGCACCCGCCGATACAGCTCATCGCCTAATACGGCGTCTTCGGTTCCCGCATCCAGGTTAGGGTTGTCGTTGACTTCAATCACCAACACCCGGTCACCGGCTTGTTTAAGGTCGACGCCGTAAAGGCCATTGCCGATCAGCCGTGCGGTGTCGACTGCAAGTTGCACAACCTCTGGCGGCGCTTGCTCGATCGGGACGGCCTTGCACATGCCGTTTATTTCACCAGGCACGGCTTTGTGGTTGTAGATTTGCCAATGCCCCTTGGACATGAAGTATTGACAGGCATAAAGGGCTTCGCCGTTAAGCACGCCTACGCGCCAGTCATACTCCGTGTAGCAGTATTCCTGAGCGAGCAGCAGCACCGAATGCTCGAACAATTCCTGTGCTGCCGACGACAGCGCCTGCGCATCGGCGACTTTGATGACACCCCGCGAGAAGCAGCCGTCGGGAATTTTCAGTACAAGAGGAAAGCCCAACCGACGGCCTGCCTGCTCCAGTTCCTGAGGTCGATCCTTGTAGAGGATTTCCGTCGCTGGCATTCCCAGGCCGCGTCGCTTGAGCAGGTCAGTCAGGTACACCTTGTTGGTGCAACGAAGGATGGAAGATGGATCATCGATGACCACCAGACCTTCACTCTCGGCTCTTTTGGCAAAACGGTAGGTGTGGTCGTCTACGCGGGTAGTCTCGCGAATGAACAACGCGTCGAATTCTGCCAGGCGCGCATAGTCTTTTTTCTCGATAAGTTCGACATCGATACCAAGCTGTTTGCCGGTTTCAACAAATCGCTCCAGCGCCAATGAATTGGAAGGTGGCAGCGCCTCTGCGGGATCTTGCAATATTGCCAGGTCGTATCGAGCCATACGCTTGGACGCCGGTTGTCGCCATGTGCGCCGATTGAAGGCATCCAAGGCGTTGGCAAAAGCATGCTGTTGCTCATCACGCAGTTTGTGCAATGCACCGGGTTTGATTCCGGCAATCTGCCACGTCTCACCACGGCGAAATTCCACCAGCAAAATAGGGCAGGGGAACGCCTCAAAGAGCTGACGGCCGATCTCTTGCAGTGACTCAATGGTGGCTTTGCCAAAATACAATGACAGGGTAAAGGCTTCGGTATTGCCATAAGGATGGTTGGCCAGCGCCCGCTCCAGGGTGCGCTCAAGATCATCCAGACCCACCCCGTACAGCGCCTTGCGCGACAGCTCGCTGATGATGCGCACCGATGGGAACACCTTGTGCCCGCGCGCTTCGGCAAGCAAAGAGCAGTAGTAGCCTTGGCCCAGGTACTTGTAGTTGCGGCAGAGGTTGATCACCTGCGTGCGACCGGGGAGGTCGTCGCTGTGCTCAAGGTAATCCTGGGCAAGCATCAGGCTTTCACTGGGGAGGTAGCTGGCCCAGTCTTCCTTGCGTTCGACGAGGATCAGCAACTGGCTGCCTGAACGCCCCGTGCTGGGAGGCTCCTCGACGAGAGATATTGTGGAACGTTCCGATTTGTCCAATACTTCGTTCACGTTGGTTTGCACCGCTGACATGAGTAATCGATCCCTATTGAAGAACACGCCGCTTCAATAAATCACGGACATCCGGGTCTGTCCCGGTTCGTTACTCAAACATTACGGTGCCACCATGCTTTTTAACTTTCGCGTTGCAGCGACGGACGATATCGACGAATTGGTCGCGTTGGAACAGGAGTGTTTTACGCTTGATCGGTTGAGCCAGCGCAATTTTCATTGGATGGTCAGCCGTGCCAATAGTTGTTTGATTGTCGCCGAATGCCAGGAAGAACTGGCGGGATATGCCCTGTTGCTCTTTCATCGTGGCACATCACTCGCACGCCTGTATTCAATCGCTGTCAGTCAGGCATGGCGAGGCCATGGCCTCGGCCAGAGTCTGCTGGAAGAGGCACAAACGCGTGCGCTTTCCCGGAACTGCGCATGGTTGCGTTTGGAGGTCAGAGCCGATAATCCCGCGGCCATCAGCCTGTATGAGGCCAATGGATACCAGCGCTTCGCAGTCGTCGAAGACTACTACGAAGATCATGCCGAAGCGCTGCGTTACGAGAAGCGAATCCTCCATCAAGCTCCGTCGCCGACACGTCAAGTACCCTATTATCAACAGACCACCGAATTCACATGCGGCGCGGCCTGTCTGCTGATGGCTATGGCTGCCATCGAGACGAGCCGGCCAATGAGCCGCAAGGAGGAAATTCAGCTCTGGCGCGAGGCGACTACCATCTTCATGACCGCAGGACACGGTGGCTGCAGTCCTCAGGGCTTGGCTTTAGCTGCCTGTCGGCGCGGTTTTGAGGTGCGTCTGGTGGTTAGCCAACTTGGCTCGCTGTTTCTGGAGGGCGTACGCAGTCCGGAAAAAAAGGCCATCATGAAGCTGGTAGAAGACAGCTTCGCTGAGGATTTGGTGCAAGCGGGTGTCATACAGGAGCAGGCTTCCAATTTTGATATCCGCGCAGCAATTGTGGCTGGATTCAAACCCGTGGTACTGATCAGTAACTACCGGTTCACCCGGTTGAAGGCCCCTCATTGGGTACTGATAACAGGTTGCGACGACGAGTTTGTGTATCTGCACGATCCGGATGTGGATCACAGCCGCCACCGTCAGAGCATCGATTGCCAGCACCTGCCAGTGAGTCACGAGGAGTTTATGCGCATGAGCACGTTTGGCTCTCGCCGAGTACGGGCTGCCGTCATGCTGCGCGCACGCTAAAGGGGCGCTCGCTGGGTGTCGAAACGTTAGCGTTTTCGCTGGCCGAGTGATTGTTGTTTGAAGACATCACTCGCACCCTCCATGCTGCGCGGGGTCTTTGGCTAGCAAACTGTAATCTGATATTTAATGGGCTGCTCGTTGTTCAGGCGTAAGTACAGATACTGGATAGACCGCGGTGAATGTCCCAGCGTCGACACTCAATGCGCGGCAATCGACGCCATAGACGTGCGCAAGGTTTTCCGGTGTCAACGTGGCGCCTGTCGAACCGCTGCAATGCACATGGCCCTGGTGCAGCATCATTGTGTCGTCGGCATAGCGACTGGCCAAATTCATGTCGTGGAAAATCGCCAGCGTGACGATGTTATGTTTGCGTGTATAGCTGCTGACAGCATCAAGTATCTGTAACTGATTGGCCAGATCCAGCGCAGAAGTCGGCTCGTCCAGTAGCAATAACCGGGGACTGCGAACAAGGGCCAAGGCTATGGGAATAAATCTCATTCGTGTATTAAGAATGTTTCATGCAGCTTGTTTTGATGGATGGGGTTGGGAAATGTGTGCTCGAAGACTTTTCGCCAGATGAGCCTCCCTCGGCGACATCTGGCCCGTCCTCGCTGACCACCGTCGTCCGACAAACACATACTGGCAGTCGGCCATCTCAGCTAAACTCACGATCAGAGCTATTTCCAGCGGCGCCTTGTGAGACTCCATGATTGCCCATACCCCCACGCTTTTTGCCTGTGTCGCGTTAGTCGCGACGATCATGGCGTTTTGTCTGATTCTGGTCGGCCAGTTCAACCAGCGTGACGGTCTGCTCACCATTGGCTTTGGTTTATTGGCCCATGCCTTGGCCTACGTTGGCTACACCTTTTACGGTCATGCTCCATTATGGTTGACCTATGGTGCCGCCAATACATTACTCGCGGTGGCGCTGGCCTTCTATGGTGCCAGCTTGTTCCGGATTATCGAGTTGCCAGTGGCTTGGTGGCGGGTTTTCGCGCCGGCTGTACTGATGCTGACGTTGATGGCAAGCCTGATCGAAACCCTGGAGCCGAGAATGCTCGCTGCCACTGGGGTGTTGATGGTGCAGTGCGCATTGATCATCTACTGGACTCGCCGCTACATTCCCGCTCAGGGCCGTGCACGGATGCTGTTGATCATTGGGGCGAGTATCAGCCTGATTGGCCTGGGCATGCGGGTGGTGGCTGTGCTCGGCGGGGGGGCTGCCGAGATGCGCTACGATGTCAGCAACCTCAAGCAGACTATCTCGGTCAGTATCGGTACTTTCACCGCGATGATGATCTCTCTCGGGCTTGTGCTGCTGTCCAAGGAGCGCAGTGAGTCATTACTCCAGCAGATGGCGCTGCGGGACGTTCTGACAGGCATTCTCAATCGTCGAGCTATCCTTGAGCAGTTTTCCAAAGACCTGGAACGTTCACGCCGAGAGAATGCTTATCTTGCTGTGGCCATGGTCGATATAGACCACTTCAAACAGATCAATGACGTCCATGGTCATCTGGCGGGTGATGAAGTGATTTGCCACTGCGTTAACCATCTGACCGAGCGTCTTCGTCATTGCGACAGTATTGGTCGTTATGGAGGCGAAGAATTCCTGGTGCTGCTGCCTGGTACGAGCCCCGAAGGCGCCGTTGCTATGCTTGATAAACTGCGTGCCTCTTTGGCCGAGACACCAGCGCAGTTCGGTGACGCAAGCATTCCGGTGCGCATCAGTATCGGTGTTTGCTGTGTGATGCCAGAAGACGGTGATACCACCGCCAGCCTGCTTGCCTGGGCGGATGCGGCGCTTTATGAGGCTAAGGGCTTGGGGCGAAATACCTTGCGACTGGCGCAGCCTTGTCGCCTGCGCATTGCTGCGCCGTTCAGTGACACTCCACAAACGACTGAAGCGTCGTGATTCCACGTGTGACGCTTTATAAATACAAACGTTTATCGGCGTGAAATAAGGGTAAGTGTCTAAGTTATAAACGTTTTTGATTTCTTTATATTGTTTTCAGGGGTGAAAATCGTGCAGTTATCAGTAGGGGAGAGCCGTTATGCAAATAAACTGCTACAATCAAATCTCCTGGGCGTCCTTACCTTCTCGAAGGTTAATCTCGTATTTATTCAACTGCTCAAAGTTTGTTAGATCAGCTGTGATGAAAATGGTAGTTGATGTTTGGAGCGCCACGTGAAAATTTTTCCTGGCTTATCAACTTTGTCGGATGTATGCCAAGGTTGCAAAAACACTCGCGAACTGGATCTGGAATTTTCTTTCGCTTTTCAGCCAATTGTGGAGG